>JAGALG010000049.1 GCA_017848075.1 Oscillospiraceae bacterium
TAATGGTTTCTGCAAAACCGATCCGTGCGCTTTTGGACACAGACAGCAGTAAAATCACCACTGCGATGGCATCATACAAAACTAAACATAAAAATTCCATACAATTCTCTTCTCTTTACTCAAATAGCTCTGCCTGCGGCCATGAAAGCTGCAGGCAGATCAACATTATAATCCAGGTTCACTCGGAGGAGTGCCGGTAGATGGAAGGATCACTTCTGTTTCCTCCTCCACATTCTCCGGTTCTTCCGGAAGAATGTCCTCTGTTTGCTCCTCTGTTACTTCGTTCTCCGTTTCGCTGTCCCAATCGTCCTCATCGTCAGTCTGGGATTGCTCCGGAACTACATGACTATCATTCTGGCGTTCTTCCGCTGCCACCTGTTCCATGCGCACGATCTCCTCATTGGTAATGGCAAAAACGCCTTTTCCAATAGGCTGCAGATCGTAAATGTATTCCGATGGTTCCGCTACCAGATGCTCGCCACTGAGCAGATCGATCTGGTAGTAATTACTGCCTGCCAAAATATAAGCGTTGGAGCTATCCGCTTTCAGTGTATGGATATTTCCCTTGATCTCAGAACTGCTCTGACGGTTCATTTGGCTGTTCAGTGCTACCACCTCATAACCGCCCTCCTGACGATAATCGCCCAGAAGCAACACCGTCGCCTGCGGAGTATTGTAGAAGGCTGCCAGCGGCTGAGATTTATAGTCGTATTCGCCCATCAGTTTGCCTTTATCCGAAATCAGGAAAGCACCCTGATCCGTAACACCACGGATCTCATTCTCCCCTGCAAAGACCATGGAACAAATCAGTGCATTGTCAAAATCACGGGTATCCACCAACTCACCGTTGCTGTACAGCAGCAGCTGCGATTTGATCGCACCATCCTCTGTAAACAGACCACAGACAGCCAGCTTGCTGCCGTTTGGAGACAAAGCCACGCAGGATACAATTTTATCCGAGTAGTTCCATGTGTACTGCGGGCTGTTATTTTTATCATAAACGGTAACCTGAGAGAGGTAATCCTCACTGCGGGTCGCAAGAGCAAAGGCCCCTTTGGTGGAAACCGCTCCTGTATAGATCACAAAGTTTGTATCGCTGTCCACCAGAGGAACATTCTTCTGGTAGAGAGCATAGGATTTTGCGCCCTGGTCAAAGAGCAGCAGCATGTTATCCTGCAGCGCAACCTGAGGATCCGCCATCTGATGTTTCGCCTGGAAGGCTTCTCCACCCCGGGAGTTGTACATAGACAGCTCCGTATCGTTGACAATGCAAAGCAGCCCGTCCAAATCATGCATACTTTTGGATTTTCCGCCGGGAGCCTCGATCGGATAGCCGCTTCCGGACTGGAACAGCTCCAAAAAGGAGTCAACACCGTATTCACTGCGGCTACCATAAAGCAACGACAGAACAAAGGTCAGCAGCAAAATCACCAGAATCAGCACCAAGCCCTTTCTGGCGCGTTTTTTCTGGCGTCTTTGACGCACTTCACTGAGATTGGTAATTTCGGCCATGCCTTTGCCTCCTTACATGATCGACTGACTCAGATCCTTAGGATCGTAAAACACTTTGGTCAGATATAGGCCCCACGCCGGTGCGGTAGCTCCGGCTCTGGAGCGGTTTTTGCTTTCAATAATAGCTGGAATAGAACCCTCCGGTATACTGCCGGCGGCAATGCCCAGCAAAGTTCCCACCATGATCCGCACCATATTGTAGAGGAAACCGTCCCCCTCCACATAGAAGGTCACCTGTTCCCCATTGCGGATGACGCCGCAATCATAAATGGTACGCACCATATCTTTGACCGAGGTTTTGGCCGCACAGAATGCGGAAAAATCATGGGTTCCGATAAAATCTTTAGCCTCTCGGTCCAGTTTTTCCACATCCAATGGGTAACTGTGTTCAAGAACAGATTTAAAATGGAAGGCATCCTTATAGGAAGCATTGTGAATCCGGTATTCATAGCGCTTACCCTTACTGTTGTAGCGGGCATGAAAATCCAGCGGCACCTCAATGCAGCGTTTGACTGCCACATCAGGCGGCAGCTTTACATTCAGAGCCTTCACCAGATTCTCACAAGGAATACGACATTCCGTCTTTACGCTGACGCAGAATTCCTCTGCGTGAACACCACTGTCTGTTCGGGAACAGCCTTTGATATCGTCGCGGGCCCCCATAACGCTTTCCATTGCGTCCTGCAGAACCTGCGCCACTGTAACGGCATTGTCCTGCACCTGAAAACCGTGATAACGGGTGCCAAGATAGGAGATCGTCAGCAGTAAATTTCGCATGGGATCACCTTAAACATTCAGCAGGAGAACTACAACAATAGCACCTGCCATAACGGTCAGCGCAATCCAGTCCCGATGACTGTATTGCAGCTGCTTCATACGAGTACGGCCATCGCCGCCGCGGTAGCAGCGACATTCCATCGCCATGGCCAATTCGTCAGCACGACGGAAGGAGCTGACAAACAGCGGGATCAGGATCGGAACCAGAGCCTTCGCTCTCTGCATCAGACCTCCGCTTTCCATATCCGCACCGCGGGCCTTCTGAGCATTGATGATTTTATCGGTCTCCTCAATGAGGGTCGGGATAAAGCGCAGAGCAATGGTCATCATCATGGACAGCTCGTGAACCGGCACCTTCAGCTTTTTCAGGGGATTGAGCAGACGCTCGATGGCGTCTGTCAATTCAATCGGTGAAGTGGTGTAGGTCAGCAGGGAGCTGCCTGCGATCAGGCAAAGAATACGGAAAGACATAAGAATGGCCAAATTGATACCTTCACGGGTGATCTCAATGAAGAAGAACTTCAAAAGAACCTCACCGGACACAAAGAAGATGTTCAGTACAGAGGTAAAGATCACCACCGGGATCACCGGCTTCAAGCTTTTGGTCACCATATTCATTGGGACGCCGGACAACTGATACATCAGAATCAGCAGCAGGATTCCGGCGCAGATTCCCATGAGGTTTCCGGCCAAAAACAGCATCACAATATACAGCAAGGTGGAAATGATCTTCATGCGGGGGTCCATCTTATGGATAAAGGATTGGCCGGGGAAATACTGGCCAATGGTAATATCTTTAAGCACTGATATTTCCTCCTTCCTCCAGCAGTCGGATCAGCTCCGCTTTGGCTGCTTCAATGGTATAAACATCCGGGTTGACATCGTATCCCCGCTTTTTCAGCTCTGCAAAAATCTGGGTGATCTGCGGCACAGCCAGGCCGATCTCAGAGATTTCCTTTGCATGAGCAAACACAGCCTCCACCGTATCATAGAGGAATACTTTGGAACGGTTCATAACCAGTACCTTTTGGGCGAATTTTGCCACATCCTCCATACTATGGGACACGATCAGAACGGTATTTTTTTCTTCCTGATGGTACTCCTTGATCTGTCCAAGAATACGGTCACGACCCTTCGGATCCAAGCCGGCAGTCGGCTCGTCCAAAATCAATACCTTTGGCTTCATTGCCAGTACGCCGGCAATGGCAACACGACGCTTCTGTCCGCCGGACAGCTCAAAGGGAGACTTCATCAGCTGTTCTTCGCTCAGATTAACAAAGGCCGCTGCTTCCCGAACCCGTTTATCAATCTCATCGTCGGGCAGTCCCATATTTTTAGGGCCGAAGGCAATATCCTTATAACAGGTTTCCTCAAACAGCTGATACTCCGGATACTGGAACACCAGTCCCACCTTAAAGCGGATATCCCGTAGCTTGTTTTTATCAGCCCACATATCTTCTCCGTCAATATAAATTTTGCCGGAGGTAGGCTGCAGCAGACCGTTGAAATGCTGGATCAGTGTACTTTTACCGGAACCGGTATGTCCGATCACACCGACCATCTGGCCTTCTTCGATCTCAATGTTGATATTTTCAATAGCCGTCTTAACGAAAGGTGTCCCTTCCGAGTAGACATGGCTCAGATTTTCTGTTTTGATAACAGCCATTTTCTTGACCATTCCTTTCTTCCGGGATTATTTTTTCTGGCTCAATTTGGCCGCTTTGCGTTTGGCGGCATAGGTGCGCTCGATCAGCTTTTGCAGCTCATCAGCACATTCTTTGATGGACAGCACTTCTGTTGGCATAGGATAGCCGGCCTTGTTGATTTCGTAGCAGATCTCGGTAGCCTGCGGCACATCCAGTCCCACGCTTTTCAGCATTTTTACATGGGAAAATACATCCTTTGGATTGGAGTCCAGCAGCACATTGCCGGAATCCATAACCACCACTCGGTCGCACTGAGCAGCCTCATCCATATAGTGGGTAATGAGAACGATTGTGATGCCATGATTGCGGTTCAGATCCAAAATGGTTTTCATAACTTCCCGTCTTCCGGCCGGATCCAGCATAGCAGTTGGCTCGTCCAAAACAATGCAACGGGGACGCATCGCAATGATGCCTGCAATGGCAACACGCTGTTTCTGTCCGCCGGACAGGCGGTGCGGCGCATGAGCCTTGTATTCGCTGATACCGACCCGCTCCAAAGCATCATCCACCCGACGGCGAATCTCTGCCGGTTCCACGCCAATGTTTTCCAATCCAAAGGCCACATCTTCTTCCACAACAGTGGCAACAATCTGGTTATCCGGATTCTGGAATACCATGCCCACATCCTGACGGATCTCGTAGAGCTTGTTGTTGTCCCGGGTGTCCATACCGTTGACCAGAAGCTGGCCTTCGTCCGGCTGCAAAATCGCATTAAAATGCTTGGCAAGGGTGCTTTTTCCGGAACCGTTATGGCCCAGAATTGCAACCATTTCTCCCTCTTTGATCTTCAGATCCAACTCCTCGAACACACGGATCGGGTTGGGATCATCCTCCATAGCGTAACTGAAGCTAATGCCTCTGGCTTCGATAAAATCACTCATGGTTTGAAAAAACCACCTTTCTTACGATGCTGATTATGGGTACTCTTGCTTGTCTCCAAACATTCAGAAACAGGCAACAATATCCATTGAAAAGGCTCCTGAGAGCCTTTTCAATATGATACAGTATACAGAAAATCATTCTGAAATAAAATAGACAGATTTTGAATTTTGCTTTTCTTCCCTATTCCTCCCACATAGCGGTAGAGCCGCAAGGAAGAACAAAGCCTGTTTTTCGAACCGGCAGACCGATCTCGGAGGAGGACAGCTTGCCTTTGTATTTTTTACCTACTGTTACACCGATGATGTACTCCATAACAGA
>JAGALG010000050.1 GCA_017848075.1 Oscillospiraceae bacterium
GAAAAATACAGCTATCAGTATTATGTGCTGAACCAGTCTGAAATTTCAGACTATGAGTTTGACCAAATGATGCATCGCTTGATGGAGCTGGAGCAGCAGTTCCCAGAACTGCTGACAGCCGATTCCATCACACACCGCGTAGGCGGTATGGCAGAAAACAGCTTTGAGGAAGTACCTCACGCTGTACAGATGGCCTCCCTGCAGGATGTGTTCTCAGAGGAAGAGGTACGAGATTTCGACCGTAAGGTAAGGGAAGAGGTTCCCAATCCAATTTATATTGTAGAACCGAAGATTGACGGTTTATCGGTTTCTCTGGAATATCGGGATGGCGTTTTGGTTCGTGGTTCCACTCGCGGAGATGGCTTTGTCGGAGAAGATGTGACAGCCAACCTGAAAACAGTACGCAATATTCCCTTGAAGTTGGAAAATGCTCCGGACTTTATCGAAGTACGCGGTGAAGTATATATGCCGGTCAGCAGCTTTGAGAAGTTGGTGGAGCAGCAGGAACTGGCAGAGGAAAAACCATTCAAAAACCCCCGTAATGCGGCGGCCGGATCGTTGCGTCAGAAAAATCCCAAAATTACAGCAAAACGAGGATTGGATATTTTTGTATTCAATCTTCAGCAGCTGGAAGGTCATGAAACCAGTGGCCATAAAGAATCCTTGGATTACATGAAATCCTTGGGACTCACGGTAATCCCAACTTATAAAGCCGTAGACAGCATCGAAGCAGCCATTGAAGAGATCCGCCGGATCGGTTCCACTCGCGGCAGTTTCGGTTATGATATTGACGGTGCGGTGGTAAAAGTCGATGACTTCGCTCAGCGCGAGCTGTTGGGTTCTACCAGCAAATTTCCCAAGTGGGCGGTGGCATACAAATACCCACCGGAAGAAAAGATAACTCGTCTGCTGGATATTGAAATCCAGGTTGGTCGTACCGGTGTGTTGACGCCAACTGCCGTATTCGAACCGGTGCAACTGGCCGGTACAACGGTCAGCCGTGCAGTGCTCCATAATCAGGACTTTATTACGGAAAAAGGTATCGCATTGGGTGACGATATTGTTGTGCGAAAAGCCGGTGAGATCATCCCTGAAGTGGTTGCGGTTGCTTCCCATAATGGTGGAGAAGTTTACCAGCTGCCACAAACCTGCCCATCCTGCGGAACGCAGGTAGTCCGTGGAGAAGGGGAGGCCGCTGTTCGCTGTCCCAATATTCAGTGTCCGGCTCAGCTGATCCGAAATCTGATCCACTTTGTTTCTCGTCCTGCCATGGACATTGATGGTCTGGGTAAGGCAGCGGTTGAATTACTGGTGAAAGAAGGCCTGATCCACTCTCCTGCGGACATTTATGCTTTGCAGGCAGATCAGCTGGCACAGTTGGATCGTATGGGTAAGAAAAGTGCGGAAAATCTGATCAAAGCCATTGAGAAATCCAAACAGAACGATCTTTCCCGTCTGATCTTCGCGTTGGGAATTCACGAAGTGGGAGAAAAGGCAGCCGTCCTTTTGGCCAAACACTTCCAAACGATGGAGAAGGTTATGTCTGCTACGGCAGAGGAGATAAGTGCAATCGAAGGGTTCGGTTCTGTTATGGCGCACAATGTAGAGGACTTCTTCCGTCAGGAAAGCAATGTGCAGCAGGTACAGCGCCTGAAAGACTGTGGCCTGAATATGTCTTGTCTGATGGAAAAAGCAGGGGACAAGCTGACAGGAAAAACTTTTGTTCTGACTGGAACTCTGCCTACTCTGAAACGCTCTGAAGCACAGGCCCTGATCGAAAAAGAAGGTGGTAAGGTTTCCGGCTCTGTTTCCAAGAAAACCACCTATGTGGTAGCCGGAGGAGAAGCCGGCTCCAAGCTGGTCAAAGCACAGGAGCTTGGTATTGCTATTTTAAGTGAGGCCGAACTTTTGGAACTGCTCAGTCATTAAATTTTTATTTTCTGCAATAATCATTTCGTTTTGGTACACAATAGTATTGCCCTGATGAAAACAGGACAATGGATAAAACGAAGTGAGGTAATGCTGAATGAAACAGATCCTTGCGTTTCTGCTGGCTGCAGTCATGTGCATGAGCTTGTTGACAGCCTGTGGCAGGAACAATACGAACAACAATCAGAACTCCACTCCTTCCACAGACGGCAACAACACCACTCCGCCGGAAACAACCATTCCGGAACAGGATAACAACAGCAGCGAAAAAGAACCGATGCCGGAAAACGAGACCATGGGTGATATGCTGCGATCGGATGCCACACTGGAAGAAGTGATCATGAAACTTGGTGAGGAGCTTGGTATTACCATGCCAACCAAGCTGGATGATCAGAGTCTGAAAGAAGTGTTTGGCATCGAGCCGGAATGGATTGAGGAGTATTACGGTGAGTATTCTGCCGCCAATACCTCTGCAGATCATCTTCTCGCCTTTAAAGTAAAAGAGGGCCATATTGAAGATGTTCGCAGTGCTCTGGAAAAACATCAGGACACCATTGCAGCCAATCTGGACGATACAATGAAGGAGCAGCTGGACAAAGCGCGCAATGCCACCATCGTACAGAGAGGCAACTATGTGTTCTTTGTTATTGCCGGAGATATGCTGGCAGAGGCCGACCAGGAAACCAATCGAGCTCAGGAACTTATCGACAGTTTCTTCGAATAAACAGCAAACAGGCGTGCTTTGCCTGCATAGTCAGAGCGCGCCTGCCTATTATAAAATTCATTCTACATAACCGTAGGACAACAAAGGAGGTTCAACAGCAGTGGTATTCAGTAGCGTTCTGTTTTTATTCCGCTTTCTGCCTATTGCTTTTCTGATTTATTACTTATGCCCGAAAAAGGCAAAAAATTTGGCGCTTCTCATTATGAGTCTGTTCTTCTATTCCTGGGGTGAACCGAAATATTTCCCCATTATGATCTTCTCCATTGTGCTGGACTATACCTGTGGACAGGGAATCAAACGATTTAAAGATAATCCAAAATTGAAACGGCTGTTTCTGTTTCTTTCCTGTTTAGGAAACCTCGGAATGTTGGGCTTCTTTAAATATACCAACTTCTTTGTTGGAAACCTGAACTCCCTGTTGGGCATCGAACTGACGGGTATTTATGTGGAAAAACTGCCTTTGGGTATTAGCTTCTACACCTTCCAGACCATGTCTTATACCATTGATGTATACCGGGGCAAAGTAGAAGCCGAGGACAATATCATTAACTTTGGTGCCTTTGTTGTTTTATTCCCGCAGTTGATTGCAGGTCCAATCGTTACTTATGCCGATGTGCATAAAGAACTGA
>JAGALG010000051.1 GCA_017848075.1 Oscillospiraceae bacterium
TACGACCTTTTTGCTTTCGCTGGCATAGACATACTGTACGCCCTGTTCCAAAGTAATCATTACATGACATTTGCCCGCTCCGCTGACATTCTCCACCAAGCGACTCAGCTTCTCCTCCATGTTGGTGATGTACACTTCGTTTTCTTCACTTTGACTTTGCAAAATCGTCTCTTCTGCAGCAGGGGCAGCCAGTAGCTCCGACAGCAAAATCAAACAGAGTCCGACAATACCCAACACCAGCAGGATACGCCCCCGCTGCTTCTCCTCTTTCCACTTCATCAGCCATTCCATGCTGATGGTTTTCCACTTTCCGTTCATTGTTCCTCCTGCCATTGAAATTCTACCCTTTGGATTCCGCAGCTCTGTATGAAACTGCGAATCTCCTCTTCCCTGTTTTTATCCTCCGGTGAAAGATACAGCATCAGCTGCACAGAGGAGTCACTCTGATCCAGCTCCAGCTGAATGTCCAAAGGTTGAATCTGTTTCTCTGCCAATGCTCCTTCGATCAGTTCCAGTATATGGTTCTCTGCAATGGAATATGCCAGTTGATCGCTGCTCTCCTGCAGCTCCGCTCCCCATTCCTGCTGTTCTTGCTGTAACTGTGGAAAATCCAGACGGAGCTGTCGGACAGAGTCCGAAAGCGGGGCTACCAAACTGCAGAGGAAAAAGACCGAGATCAGCGTTTGTCCGGCTTTCCCACTGCCTTTCGAGGGCAGCAGATAGGATAAAATTCCGCATATTACAGCCGAAGTACATGCCAAAGCAGCCCAATTTCGTATTGCATCCATCTCCTATCCTCCTGTTCCAATGCAGATAACCAGAGTTGTTGCCACCACGATCAGCAGCAAAAAACAGAGCAGCAGTGCAAGCAAAATCCCAAAGGAATTGGTTGCAGCTTTTAGGATTGCAGACAGCTCTTTTTCCTGAAGCATATTGCTGATCTGCATTGCAGCCCAAGTGCTGAAATACCAAAGACACAACTGGAGCAGAATGGGCAGCATGGTACAAAGAGCCACAAGAATCCCAAAGGTACCTACGGTGCTTTTCAAAAGAGAAATACAGCCCTGTGCCGCTCCGAAGGCTTCTGACAAAATACTGCCCACAACAGGAATAAAGCTGCCCATCAGGAAACGACTGGCTTTCAGCGTCACTGCATCCACGGAGGAAGTGACAAAGGTCTGCAGCGACAACAGGCCAACAAACAGTGTTGTCAGGATCCCCAAACTCCAGCACACGAAGCTTTTGATGCCTCCAATGATGCCCTGCATCCCCAGTTGTGGAAAAACAGCCGATACCAAGCTAAGGGCAAAGTAAATGCCCAATAGAGGCAGCAAATGAGAAACCGCCAGCTGTGACACCAGTTGACAGGCACCGAACAAAAGCAACTGATAACCGCTGGCTGTTGCCGCTTTTCCGCCCACTGTCAAAAGTCCGCCCAAAATGGGGATCAAGCTCAGCAAAAAGGTAGAGCAATGCTCCAGTGCTCGGACACTCTCCTCCATGCAGCGGGCTACCGGTTCAGCTAAAATTCCGCTCAGGCAGCTGACCGCAGCCAAAGGAAAGAGATTGGCAGAACTGCCCTGTAAAAGGGAATCCTTCAGAGGCAGCAGCAATGCACTTAACAAAACAATCCCAGCTGTCTTTCCCAAGAGGACCAAGGGTTCTTCCCACTGTTTTTGCAGCTGCTCCTTCAAGAGGCTCAGAAACTGCTCCGGTCGCAGGGAGAGAATCTGCTGCAGCCCCAATTCACTCAAGTCCAGCTGTTCCAGCAGTTCCTCTGCTTCCTCCGGAATTTCATTCTCAATGGCTTCCCCCAGCTGATCCATGGTATCGTCGAGGTAGTCCTCCCTATCTGTAGCAGAAAGCGGCAATGGAAGCAGGAGAACGCAGCAAAGTAAAGTGAGGATAGCAGTCCATTTCTTCATCTTCTCACCTCAGCGGATCAGCCCTGCGGCAATATCCAACAAGGACTGAAACAGCGGCATACACAGCAGCAGAACCGCAAGCTTCCCAGCCAGTTCGATTTTCCCCGCTAAGGAGCCTTCTCCTGCGTCGCGGCACACATCGGCTGCTGTTTGCGTCAGAAAACAGATGCCCAGCGTTTTGAATAAGACCTGTCCTTTTTCTGCTCCAAAAGAAAACCTTGTGACCAGTTGCTGCAGCTCTTCCAAAATGGGAGCAACTCCTTCCAGAAGCCAGAGTAAAAGAATCGCCGCCGCCAGAAGAGAGAGAAGTAAGCCCTGTTCCGGGCGATTCTGACGCAGCAGTACGATCAATATGGCTGAAACAACCGCAAAGGCCAACAATTTCATAAAATCCATGGCTATAACCCAAACATCGTCTTAATGCTGTCAAACAGACTGCTGATCTGTGTAATCACCAAAGACAGCGTACAAAGCAGTCCGGCTAATACGACGATCATTCCCTGCTCCTCCCGCCCGGAACGAACCAACACCTGATTCAGCACCGAAACAATAATACCGATTGCGGCAATTTTAAAAATCAGATCCACATCCATTGTTTTCCCATCCTTTCCATTCAGAGAAAAAGCAGTGCCGCGGCTGTTCCAGCCAACAGACCCAGCTGCAAAGAAAGATTCCCTTCCCGGCGACTTTTTTCCTGACTTTCCTCCATGCCCTGACGGCACTCCTGTTCCAAATTGCGAAGACTGTCCAGCTGCACCTGAGCACAGGCTGTCCCAAAACGGGACGCAAAACGCAGAGCCAGCTCCCGCAGTCTGGGATCCCACAAGCTTGCTGCCGCCTTCTGTAAGCGCTGCTGCACGCTTCCTTCCCCATGTTGATACTGCTGTAAAAAAACAAAGTCTCCGCAGAGGAGTGATACAGAGCGCAGGATTTCTGAGCTGCTGCGAGCACTCTCCCGCAGTTCTTCCTGAACCAACTGTAGAAATTGGAGCATCTTTCTCCACTGACGACTTCTTTGCACTAAGGTCAGCTTATGGAGAAGCCCACCCAAGGCCATGCTGAGGAAAATCAGAAGACAACCCAACAGTCTCATTCTTACTCCCCCTTATCTCATGGATCTCTCGAATTTGTCCGGGCTGTTGTGCTTGTTTCAGAAAAACCACCGCGTCCAACGCCTTTTGCTCCAAAAAGGGACGAAACTGGGCTTTTTGCTGTAGCTGCTGCCAGTTTTCTCCGTGGATACTTCCAATAAAGCGACAGCCGGACTGTAGACCCTGCAGCAAAAGCTTGGCTTCCTCTGCAGTCCCGATCTCATCACAGAGAATCACCTTCGGAGCCAGCGTACGCAAGGCTTGTAAGATTCCCACCGTTTTCGGCAGACCCTTCAGTACATGGGTACTGAGTCCCAAATCAAAGCCATCGGACAACTCCGAACGCTCGTCCAACAGAGCAATCAAGCGACAGGGATCTCCATCCCCTCCGGCAAGAATACGAGCATAGTCCCGCAGCAGAGTTGTCTTACCACTGGCTGGCGCTCCCACCAAAAGGAAGCTCCCCTCTGCCATACCACGCCTTTCCATCTCCTGATAGAGGTTTCGGGCGCAACCGGTACAGGGTCTTGCAAGGCGGATATTGATGGAGCTGATGTCCCGAACTCCACTGCGTATGCCGTCCCGATAAACGGCTGTTCCACAGATCCCAACCCGATGTCCACCCTCCAATGGTACGAAGCCTTCTTTTAACTCCTGCTCGAAGCTGTGTACAGAGCCATGGCATAGACTGTGGAAAATCTCCTGAAGCTGTCCTTTACTGATGATTTCCTTGTTGTAAAAGATAGCCTCCCCTCGTTTGACCCATAGGGGATGTTGTCCGCAAAAGAGCCGCAGCTCTGTCAGATCTTTTCGTTCCTCTTTCGGAACAGCAGCTGTCATATCCTGAAACCAGGGCGGCAGCTGCCGCAGCAAACTCTCCCAACTGTTGTCCATGTTTTCATCTCCTTTGCTTTGTTCTATCCTATGAGCGCAGGCACAAAAAAAGACCAACGCAAATTGCGTTGGTCTTAAAAATCCCTTATTCGTTTTTTAGGAAACGGTTATCCTTCATGGCACGATCCAGATTTGGGTAAATAATGTAGCCGGAGGACTGCAGCAGGCAGGCTCTCAGCTTCAGCATTGCCTTTGGATCATAGGGCAGCTGCAGCTCTTTGGACAGCTGTTCCTGCCATGGTTCCAGCTCTGCTTCTTCCTCGGATACTTCGTCCAGGAAGCGACCGCTGCGCTGCGCCTGATTCAGCAGAACTTTCCACTGTGGATGGAAGAGGATCAATTCCAGAAAATCCCGGATATTGTCTGCCACTTTGCAGCAGCGGCTGGCCATATTCACACAAACAATAGGACCATTGTCGCTGTTGCGGCCGAAATAGTTGCCTTTATCGTCGTGCATCAACAGATACATCAGTGGAACCGGATAGAACGGGAACTGCTCCAGACTGTTGCTGTCTGCATTGCTGAAAGTGAGCCCACAGCGTTCCTCGATCAGCTGATCCAGCGCATCCCGTTCCTGTGGCAGCAGGACTTTGCCGGCCAGTGCCAGATCCAATGGGCGTTCCCCCTGCTCCTGTGCGCGGAAGATGCGGCCCAAGCTGCCTTCCAGGTCTTCATCATTGTTGGCAATCAGGGCTTCCACATCCACATACACACGCAGAGGAACCGTTGGGTCCAGTTTCGCAATCAGGAATTTGATCGGAATACCCTGTTCAGAGAACATTCTTTCATGCTCGGTGATCACATTGTCCGTGAAATCGCTGTTGTGGAGATCTCTGGTCAAGTAAGTGAAGGTAAAGCCGCACTCGCGGAAGTAATCCAAAGATTCCTCGAACAGTTCATCGTCGTCGGTTTTGAACCAAATCTCACCGTCTGCTTTCAGGAAGGTTTTGTAATGCTCCAGCTGTCGGGTATAAGTCAGGCGTTTTTTCTTGTGTTTTTTCTTTGGCCATGGATTGCAGAAGTTGATGAAAATGCGATCGAACTGATCCTTCTCATTCATTACTTCCAGAATACGCTCAATATCATAGGCAAACAGACGCAGGTTGTCTACCGGCTGCTCACCGAACAGTTCTTCGATATTGCGTTTAGCAACGCCCAGAATATCGCTCTTAATATCGATGGCGATCAGATTATATTCCGGGTGGCGCTTTGCCTGCTCCGCAGTAAAGATACCTTTGCCGCAGCCCAGCTCCAAATGGAGCGGCTGCTTTTTGGGGAAGGCTTCGTTCCAGCGGCCCAGATATTCATTTGGCTGATCAATATGGAAGGGGCAGGCAGCCAATTCCGGCCGTGCCCATGGTTTTCTACGGATTCTCATGCTTCTTTCCTCATTTCTACGGGATTCTTGCATAAGTATAGCCATTTGGCTTGCTTTTTGTCAAGAAAAAAGACCGCCCTTTCGGACGGTCTTTTCTTACAATTATGCCAGCAGAGAACGGATGCACTTGGTTGGACAAGCTTCTGCGCATTTGCCGCAGTTGGTGCATTTCTCCGGATCAATGTGAGCGCGGTTTTCGGTAACGGTAATAGCACCGAATTCGCAGGTTCTCTCACATTTTTTGCAGCCCAGACAGCCGTTGGTGCAGTTTTTGCGGGTGCCCAGTGCGTTCTCTTTGGAACGGCAAGCTACCCAAGTCTGCTGAGAA
>JAGALG010000052.1 GCA_017848075.1 Oscillospiraceae bacterium
AGGAAGTCGCTGTTAAACTTGACGGCCTGGAAGCGCTCGTCGGAGATGTCCAGGGAGATGATCCGGGAGAGATCGGCGCCGTTCTTTCGGAGCCTGCGGACCAACGTGTACTTTAGAGAGTCCTCGGCCGAGAAAAACATAACTGTTCCAGGCTCCCGCTGCACGGTCTCCCCGTGCTCGATAAAGCACGGCCGGCCGGAGCTTACTGCTGCTGCAATGTTGCACCAAACCGTGGTTTTACCGCTGCCGCCGTCTCCGGCCAGGGTCGTGATCTGATAGCGGGGTATGTATCCAGGGATCAGCCAGTCGGGCCGCTCCTCCGGGACGTTGCCCAGGGAAACGAGATCCAGGCTCAGCGGTGCCTTGCTTTTGGCCTGCTTCTGGCCG
Organism: Oscillospiraceae bacterium; assembly: GCA_017848075.1. Classification (GTDB taxonomy): domain Bacteria; phylum Bacillota; class Clostridia; order Oscillospirales; family Ruminococcaceae; genus Negativibacillus. Next base: position 388 of record JAGALG010000052.1, read on the forward strand.
CTGCCTCCGGAGAGGGTGCCCTTCTCAAAACGCTGCAGCGCCGGGAACACTTCACGCTCCAGCTCCTGATCAGACAGAGGCGGGACGCATACAGAGTCATTTTCAGCCGATACGGCCGCTCTGATTGCTGCGTCGGTGAGGCCTTTCGCCTGCAAACTGGACAGCATCCGGAAGAGGTAGTCCGTCCGTCCTCCAGCTGTGACTTCCTTCTGGGCCTCGAAACGTGGGCCGCTGCCGCTGCCCCGTGCCTCCAGGTAGCCCTCGTCGATGAAAGCTGCAGCCTGATCGTCATAGACGGCGAGAGGCCGCTGATCCGGAGCGATGTCCCATTTGTAGGGCCTGCCGGTCTTGGCGTGGATCGTTGGTGGGAGTATTACCAGAGCGCCGTCCGTCTGGAAGTCCACTTGATAGTCGTATAGGTGTTGCTGCCGTTTCATGCTGCCCCGGAGCTTGAAAAACAGGTGACGCCCGCCGGATCCCGTTGTGGCCGTCCAGGTCTCCGGAAGTCTTCCGTTTTCTTTCTCCCAGGTCTGCAGCAGCTCGACGCCGCGTCGGTTGTCTTCCGGATGTTCGTCGAGATCGATCACAGCCAGGCCTCCGGATTTCTCACCGGTGACAACGCCCACGCCTGAGTCTGGCCAGCGGCTCCACCACTGCCGGATCTTCTCCGGATCTTGTGTGGCTTCCTTCTGCCAGGCCTTCATGGGCGGCTGCTTCGTTCCCTTCCGGATCGGGACAACGGCGAGTCCCAGCTCTGCATAGATCAGCGCAGCCTCCAGCGGCTCTGTGATTCCATGCAGTTTAGGCGTCATTCCCTCCGTCCTCCTTTACTGAGTCCAGGGCTGCGTCGATGACTTGCTTGTCAAAGAGGGTGCGCGTCCCGATCTTCCGCACGGCGCCGATCTCGTCTGCCCAGGTTCTGGCTTTAGTCTTGCCGAGGCCGGTGTACTGGCTCAGCTGGGCAATGGACAGAAGGCGAGGTGCTACTTTGGTTTCGTTTGTGTTCATGCTCTTCCGCTCCTTTTTGTGTTTTCCGCTGCGGCTCATTGGCTGCCGCAGGTTTCCGCTGCAATCCGTCACGGATTGCACATTGACATTGAAGCACACCGGCGATAAACTAAGTATATATGATAAATTTATAGTGATTTCACTAAGGGAGGGCCACGGCATGGCAAGAAAGCAAAACAGAGTGATAGAAAATCAGACACTGATCGACAATATGCGAAAGATCCAGAAAAACAGCGGCCTCCGGCAAGGCGCCTTTTTCATGGCCCACCTGAAGGATCTCCCAGGAGCGCCGAAAGCATCGACGGAAAATGCTGCAGAGGTGGCGCTGAGTGAGATCATGAACGGAGCCCGGGCCGTGCCGGTCTCTTTTCTTCCGGTGTATGCCCAGCTCGGCCAGATCTCCGTGGATCGGCTGCTCACCGGCCAGGACTGGAGCCCAGAGGAGCAGCCAGTCACCTATGGCGACATGCTGCAGCTGCTCTCCACCTTGTCAGAGAAAAAAGCGGCCGAGCTCCTGCCGGCCGGCGCCGGTGTCTCGTTCAAAGATCCGGCTCTCGTTTGTATGCTGGGCGCCCTCAGCGACCTGGAGCTGCTCCAGGAGGGCGGGTTCCCAGGTGTCGCAGCTGAAGCAACGCTGCGCGGCCTCCTGACCTATGAGGAGCTGCAGGCGCCTCTGTATGATTTTTCTGACGCCTCAGCTGCTATGCTGCATAGGCTCACGGCCGCAGCAGTCCAGGAGAATGAGGAGAGCAGCCTGGACAAAATGCTCCGGCTGATCCGCTGCACGGCGCTCCGTGCGGTATCAAAATAACCGTTGTTTCAAATCGTATCAAAAGACGGCCGCAGCTGCCCACCCTGGGAGCCTCTGCGGCCGTCGCATTTTGTCCGAACGTTTATTTTGAACGGTGTTCAAAACGTGCGAGCGAGCCCTCGCACATAGCGAACGTTCGGAAAAAGGCGCTCGCTAAAACGAGCGCCGCCGTCTCCCCGCCCCCGGTCGTCCGCTCCCATCGAGTGCCGCAGAGCTCCCAAAGGTGCCGGCTGAATCGGTGTTTTGTGTCGATTCGTCCGTTTTGGGAGCGCTGCGGTCGCTCGTCTCCTGCAGCCGCAGCTGCGCCCCTCCCGGCGAGGGAGCCCGTCCCCGTAGGGGATATGATAGGCTACTGCTTGACGCTGTGTCGGCAATGTGGTAGCCTATCTATATAGGGAGATAATGCACCACCCCGCAGCCTATACGCAATCCAGAAAGGAGTCGCCCCCATGAAAGAACTTTCCGTGACAATAACCTTCGGTATGGGAAACGAGGCTCACAACCATGATTTAGAGTACCGTGAGACGCTGGAGCACGTCCACGCCAGGGAAGACGGAGTCGTCGAGCTCCTCCCCTATCGGCCGTACCGGGATCAGATCAACGAGCTCATGCGGCCATACATCGACGAGTACAACGCCGAAAGAGACAGAAGGCTCCAGGCTGCCTGGGATCGCTATAACGCCGGAGAGCTGAAGACAAAGCCCAGGAAGCGGGACTACAAGCACATGAATTATGATTACTATTCCCAGCATGAGAACGACGAGTACTACAACCAGAAGGAAAAGAGAAAGGAGCCGCTGCCGATTTTCCGGAGCATTATCCTCGGGATCGGAGACAAGGCCGACCGGAAGAAGGGCCGGATCACAGAGGCCCAGGCGATAAAGATCTTCCGGGAGGCCGTGGCCGACTTCCAGAAAGACAACCCGGCGCTGCACGTCCTGGGAGCTGCCGTGCATCTGGACGAGGTAGGCTTCTATCACTGCCATCTGGATTTCAAGCCGCTCTATGACAAGACGGCCGCTGACTCCAGAGGTCTGAGCGCCGGGATCAGCTTTGAGGAAGCCTTGGAACAGTGCGGATATTCTCCGGAGCAGTCGATCATAAACGGCCGAGACAAGGCGCCGATCCGGTTCAACGGGCTCCGGAACAAGATGTACCGGAACATGGAGCGAGCCATGGCCGGCGAGGGGCTGCGGCTGCAATATGGTATCAGCGCTCAGAAAGAGCCAGGCAAGGACAGCAGCCACAACCAGGCGCTGGAAGACTGGCAGGCAATCCAGGACGCGGCCCGGGATCTGCAGCATCAGAAAAACGTGGCCCTGGAAGTGATCAGCCTGGACGAGGTCAGCCCGGAGGATCTGAAGAGAGCGACCGCAGCCGTGCAGCGCATGGCGAACACGCTGCAGGAAGTTGCAGACAGCCCCCGGACTATCGACCGGAAGGGCTACAAGGTTTCTTTCCGGCTCTTCGATCAGCTCCAGACAATGCTCCGGAGCCTGCAGAAAGCAATGGCCTATCTCGTGCATCAGATCGACGCCCTGAAGGAAAAGCTGGAGTACTACCGGCCATTCGAGCAGCGGGCCCAGAAGGCCGAGGCAGAGGCCGCCCAGCTGCGGCGAGAGCGCTTTTCCAGCGCCGAGGCCCGGAGCCGGCTGGAGAATGAAAACCGGCGCCTGCAGCGTGAGAACGACGCCCAGCGGCGATTTATGGAGACAGTAAAGGACAGAGAGGGCCGGAGTATGCTGGAGGCCTACGAGGCCAGGAAGGCAACGCAAAAGAGAGGCCAGGAGTGGAGTAGATAACCGTCGATTCTCTCACAATAGCGTCGAAAATAACCGTCTGTTTTCTCACAATAGACCGTCCTATCCCTCACAATACACCGTCCGATCTCTCACAATAGACCGTCCCGTTTCTCACATTTAACCGTCCGATCTCTCACAATAGAAACCCGAAAAACCTTGATGTGACGGGGTTTTCCAGGGGCCTATATATTAAAGATAAAATAAAAATATATGTAATAATTTATTATGAATATAGAGCTGATGAGAGAGAAAAAGAGAATTATTTTATTTATTTTCTATCGGTCGAACAAGTCCGGCGCCGCTATATTGTGAGACTGCTTGACTTTTCTCACAGTATGCTATAGAATGATTAAAAACGCATTGAAAGAGAGGTTTTCCTTATGGCAAAGCGCAAACTTTCAGAGCGTGAGGAGCTGAAAAAGCAAGCCAGCCGAGAGATGGCCGTTTACAAGCGGGATGATATGATCCAGAAGGCCCGGTTCTCCCTCACCCTCCAGGAACAAAAGTGCATTTTGTATGCAATCAGCAAAATAAAACCAACCGACACATATCTCACAGAATACATCTTTGACATCCGGGACTTTTACACCCTCTGCGGAATCGAAAAAGACACCTATACAGAGCTGAAAAAACAGCTCATATCTCTGAAGAGTAAGTGCTGGTGGCTGCTCATGCCGGACGGTGAGACAGAGAGCGCCGTCTCCTGGTTCGACGTCGTCCGGACTAACAAAAAGTCCGGTAAAGTGACGGTAGCCTTCCATCGGGATATGATGCCGTATCTCGTGGAGCTGGCCAAACAGGCCGAACAAGGAATGTTCTACACTGGCTATAATCTGCAGTTCATTCTCCCCATGTCCAGCCGGTACAGTCCCAGGCTGTACGAGATCTTGAAGAGCTACCAGAAAAACAACCGGGAATGGTTCTTTGATCTGGAGGATCTGAAGAAGCTGCTCGACTGCCAGAACTACACACGGTGGCCAGACTTCCGGCGCTTCGCTCTGGAGCCGGCCGTCGAGGAGATCAACAAATACACGGATCTGAACGTGGCCATGGATACCCAGAAGGAAGGCCGGAAGGTGACGAGAGTGATCTTCTACATGGCCAAGAAGGGCCAGAAGGCGCTCCTGGAGGCCAAGAGGGCCGGCGTGGATCGGCTCGATGGCCAGCTGGACTTCGACGCTCTCCTGGCCGAGCTGCAGCGTGGGGACAGTGTGAAGGCTCAGTTTTGGGCAGAAAATCCGATCCGGCGGGAAGAAAATTAAAATTGAACTTGTTTTGTCCGGTTCAAAACAGTACAATGTCAGAGTGAACAAGTTCTGAAGGGTTCAGAACGGTACAAAATGAGAGGTGTTTGATATGCAGCTTCTTGTAAAAGACTTTGCGAAAGAGCTCGGCTGCTCTGATAGTATCGTTTACCGCCATATCCGAAACCACCGGGAGGAGCTCGGGGACAGGATCATAAAGAAGGCCAAACAAACGTGGATCACGGAGGAGGGCCAGGAGTTTATCCGGGGCCTCATGATCCAGCAGCCGATCGTAATCAGCGAGGCCGGCTTTGCCCAGAGCCTGGAACAGCTGGAGAGGGAAAACTCCGTCCTGAAGGACAAGCTGATCGCCATGCACGAGACGCTGCAGGCAGCTCAGCTGCAGATCGAGGAGGGGAGAAGGGCCCAGCTTGCCCTGGAGGCCTCTGAGGACGAGAAAAAGACGCTCACGGCGTCCAGGGATGAATACAAAGCCCAGGCCGAACAGACGGCCCAGGAGGCCGCTCAGGAGCGCCTGAGGGCTGATAAAGCGGAAGAGGAGGCCCGGCTATTGAGGGAGCAGCTCGACCGGCCTCTAACGCTCATGGAGAGGCTCAGAGGCCGCCGCAAAGAATAAGAGCCCCGGGAGATAACTCCCAGGGCTCTGCTTTTTTACTTGGCTTTCTTTCCGGCCGTGTATCCTTTTTCAAATCCGAGATAGTAGGCGTCACTGGCCAGCTGGGGGCCATTGCAGGAGAGCTCGATCAGAAAATCGGCCTCGGTGAGAGTGAAGTGGGCTCCGGAGGCCTTGCCGGCTCTCACTTTTGCACGTTCAATCCGGTTCAAAATCCGCTGCTCACCACGGGAGGCGCCCTGGATCTTCTGCTGACGGCGCTGCATCCGGCGCTCCATCACAAGCCGCTCGTTGTCTTCTACGATGCCGACGATCTCTGCGAGGCCCTCGCTGTTTGCCAAAACTTCAGCCCAGCCGGCGAGGCTCTGAAGGGTTCTGTCGTCCATCTGATCGGCTGCCTGGGTTAGTTTTTCCATGATTTCAATTCTGTTCATATTGATTCCCTTTCCGGGACGCTGTATAATAACCAAGAGCGCCCCACTGTTTTGTTGTGTGGTTGCTTCTTCCGTTCCGGAGCTGGTGGCCGCCAGCTCCGGACTTTTTTTAATTAGCTTCTTCCTGGAGTTCCTTCTTGTACTTGTAGTACGTATTCCGGGCGACGCCGACGAGCTGCATGACGTCGGTATCTGGCAGAGATCCCTCAAAATCACGGGACAGCTCCCGGATCCGGGCCTTTGCCGTCTTCGACTTCTTGGTCTCGATCTTGGCGCCAGTTGCACGACCCACTTGTTTTCCGGCCGCCTGGGCTCTCCGGACGCCCTCACTTGTGCGCTGGTGGAGATAATCGACTTCCTGCTGCGCTGACTGGAAGGCGAGCTCGATCTGCTCCCGGGCGAGATCCAGCATCAGATCGTTGAGCAGCTTCCCCTGGCCGGTCAGGTATTTGTCGATAGCCTTCCGACCGGTCTCTGCTGCTATGTCGATGTGCCGATCCAGGGCTCCCCGGTAAACATCGGTGTTTATGTGTGGTTCCTTCAGGAAAACCAGATGCACGCCCCGCTGGAAAAGATCCTGGTACAGTGCGAAACCTTCCGCTGCATTTCTGCTCATACGGGAGACCTCGTCAAAAACTACGGTATCACCTTCTTTCAGTTGTTTTGCCAGTTTGCTCCATGCGGGCCGGTCTGTGGTCGTGCCGGTGTACTCCTCCGTGATGATCACGGCCTTCGGGTACTTCGTTTTGATATTCTCGATCTGTCTCTGAATATTCTGCTTCATGGTACTGATTCTGCAGTATCCGTATAACCTTGCCATGAGCCGCTCCGTCCTTTCATAGTATAGAAATAAACGAGCGTTTATTTCTATACTCGATTATAAGGCCGGGTGCGGCTTTTGTCAATGCCTTTTTGATACTTTTTTGAAAAAGGTTTATTTTGATACTGCCGTTTACTCCTCTCCATCTAAATCTTGGGCGATCTCTTGCCGGCTGATCCTCCGGATAGCAAGGGATTCTGTGATGCTTTCGCCGGTCTCCCGGAAGCGCTGCAGGCCTCCTCGGTAGGGGCTGCCCAGATACGCCTCATAATAGGGCCGTAGCCGGGCCCTGTTGGAAGGGCTCCGGAGCTCGGCCAGGGCCTGCTTGTTTTTCTGCAGCTCGATCGGCGTCAGCGTCCGATCGCCCCAAAACCGGACGCGCAGCGCCTGCTGCTTCTCCGGATCCATGCGGCCGATCAGCCGCTGCAGCTCTCCGGCCATTTTCTCATGATCCAGGCGCCGGCCGACGTCCTCCTCCAGATCCTCAGCTCCGGCGAGAGAGTCTCCCAGGGTGAGAGAGTCGTCTGAGTCGGCCACAGGGGCGTCTATACTGGCCAGGGTGACGACTTTCAGCGCCTCCCGGATCTTTGCCAGGGCTGCAGCGTCGATGCTCAGCACGGCGCAGATCTGGGCGTCTGAAGGAGAGCTGCCGGTGCTCTTCTGGTATTCTGAGATAAATCGCCGGTACTTCCAGATCTTCTCCTGAATGTGAGAGGGGAGCCGGATCGCTGAGCCGGTGGCCCGGATCGAGCCGAACATGGCGTTCCGGAGCCACTGCCAGGCATAGGTCATAAAAGCAACGCCTTCGGCCGGATCATAATCCTCTGCGGCTTTCAGAAGGCCGAAAAAGCCCTCCTGCAGCAGATCCTCAGCGTCTCCCAGGCCCGCAGCGGCTATTTTATCGGCCAGATATTTGACGCCTCTTTCATTGTTGGCCCAGAGCTCAGACAGGGCGCTCTGATCTCCTGCCTGAAAGGCTGCGACTATTTCTTCATTGGTTTTCGTGGTTGCCCCTCCTCTCGTTGTTCGGTAAAGCCTCCGGCCAAAAATAGCCGGAGGCTCTTTTTTAGTTGCTGATCGGCTCTCTACAATGCGGACATTTATCCAGATTTTTCCCGTTCGGGATATAAGCCCCGCAGAGAGCGCACTTGCTGTAGCTGCCCTCACCAACTCGGCCATAGATCGGGACGCCGCAATCCGGGCAGTGAGTGACGCCGTCCGGCACCATGGCGTCACAAGCTCCACAGCGGTTCAGGCTCCGAGTGAAGCCCTGTGTCGGGTAAATTTTCAGCTTTACCGGCTTAGTCTCTGCCATATCAATCACCCAGCAGCGCCTGGCTAATGCGGCCGGCCAGCTCCGTATTTATGGACGGCGTCTGTCCACTGCTTGTGCCGGTACGGATACGGCCAGTGCTGCCCCGGATCTGATCGCCCATATCACCGGAGATGTTATTGGCTGCGGCTGCCTTTCGGATCTGGGAGTTGAGGCTCTCAGGAGCGAGAGCTCCGGAGCCTCGGCCGCTCTTTCTCCGGATCTGTGCGTTTATGCCGTCGTTATTTTCTCCGGGGCTCCGCAAACTGCAGGACGCCTTGACAGAAGTACGGCCTGCCTCGTCTGCGAGCTGTCTGATAAAATCAGCCATTATTTACCCTCCGTTCTCCGGATCGCCTCGGCTGCATAAGAGGCCGCACGGTGCACGGCTTCGTTGTGATCGGGGTTGTCGATGGCGTCCAGGATCTTCTTGTTAAAGATCTTGCCGCTCTCTACGAGATAAGTCCAGTTCGCCTGCTTGTTTTCAGAAATGCGAGTGTAGCCCTCGTCCTCGCTTCCTCCGGCTGCGTACAGTTTGGCCGCTGCAGCACGAGCCTCAGAGTGAACGGCCTGCAGCTTATCCAGGAGCACAAGGGCGCTGGAGTACAGCTTCTGAATGTCTTCGATGAATGCCAGGGTGGCCCGGCCCTGTTCGGCCTCGATCTGATCCCTCAGCTGGCCAAAATCAGCCAGGGGGAAGTCGCACTGCTTCTGGATCATGGCCAGGCGCTCCTGGGCGTACTTGATGCCGGCCGCAGCGTCGGTGCGGTCTTTGTCTGCCTTTTTCCAGGTGGTCTGATCGTCTGCTGCGACGGCTGCGGCCGCCTTAGCCTCGGCCTCGTCTTTCTTTTTGGTCTCCTGCTGCAGCTGATCCTCTGCGGCCTGCAGCTTTGCCTGGTAGTCGGCCTGGAAGGCCTCGACGATCTGGGTAACATTCTTGAATACTTCGTTTTTCATGGTGAATTTTCCTTTCTGTTATTTTTAGCCGGTTAGATCTCCGGCTGGTTTTTGTAAAGACGATCATAGGCCTCGGGGGAACAACTGGGATGCGCTGCCAGATAGGCGGCCTTAACCCTGGCCTCTTTTTGGGCCCGCTGCTCGGCCTCTGCTTTGATCTCCATATCACAGGTTTCTCTGTGATAGCGCCGGATCTGAAGGCCTGCAGCTTCGGCCTCGTCTTTCAGCTTCCGGAGCTTTTCCGCTGCCTCGTCGAACTCAGGGCCGAACGGGTCCAGCTCGTAGGCCATCTGATGCTCCAGGCGTTTGATCCTCAGCTGCAGGATCCGGGCCTCGGTTTCCATCTGCCGCCTTGTCTTGTATCTCTCGATGATCGAATTATCCATGTTTTACTTTTCCTTTCTTCTCACTTTCGCCCCATACCCACGCACAAATGGGTGAGTAAGGCGAAAAGTATTGATATTCCTTGGTTTTTGCTTTCTTCTCACCTGGGTGAGTAAGTGGCCTGTTACGCTCTCTTACTCACCCAAGTGCAAAATAAGTAAAAGTGTTGATATATAAGGGTTTTTTACTTATTTACCCATTTGCATCTGGGCATAGGACAGTAAACCATTTTTTATCCTTGCCAAAGCCCGTCGCCACGGCCTTGATCGTGCCCTCTTTCGTGAGTTCAGACTTTGCCCTGGCCGCTGTGTTCTTAGAGACGCCGTACTGTTTCAGCAAGGCGTCAAGCGTGGCCGTCTCCATGCGACCGGGATCCGGGAAGTTGCCCTCGTCGTCCTCCACCTGGAAGTTCTCCAGGAGGTGCAAGATCAGATCCTTAGCGTCTGCTCGCTGCGGCTGCGCTTTTCCGCTGTACTGGGCCTTCAGAACATAGTCCCGATCTGTGAGCTCGCTCGTGCCTTTGAAAGTGGCCACTTCATCGTCCAGGGAAAATAGAACGGTGTCATTGTGCCGGCCATAATTGGCCTTTTCGTGGGCCATGTAGCGCTGCCCGTTTTCTCCGGTATCGCCTACAATGAGGACGCTGCGGGAACTATCCCAAATATCAGCGCTGTCTGCGATGCGGCGCCGGCTGTAGACTCCGGACTGCTTAT
>JAGALG010000053.1 GCA_017848075.1 Oscillospiraceae bacterium
CTGTATCTCTTACCTTTTTACCGCAGTCTTTGCTTTGGGGGTTCTTTTTTCTTTCCATTGGGGAATTGCACTGGTAACAGTAGTGATGTTCCTCATTACCTTTATGACGCCACAGCTGTTCAAGAAAAAATTGGAGCAGGCGAACTTACGGCGTTCTGCTGCAATGGAACAAAGTATAGAGGGTTTTAAAGACACGGTTATGGGTGTTCCGATTCTGTATTTGAATAACTTGGCAGAGAGAATCACAAGTCGAATTTATCGTTCTTCCGATCAGTCGGAGAAAGAAATTTTTGCTGCAGACCGCAGTGAAGCACAGGCTCAGGTTTGTGTACAGGCAATCAATATTTTTGGGCAGGTGGGAACGAATATCATAGCGATCATATATATTGTTTATGGTGTGATTCCTGTTAGCGCATTTGCAGCCTGCGGCAATATGGCTGGAAATTTTTTCAATGCGACTGTCAACTTTGTCAACGCCTGGATGACGATCCGTAGCTCTGCATCACTCTGGCAAAAATTCCAGGCAGAAGAAAAAGAAACAGAAGCCAAAGAAGAAGTGAAAGAGCTTTCCAATATCGATCTTCACGACCTATCTTACTCTTATGGCAGCAAGCAGGTCCTGCAGCCACAAAACCTCCGTTTCCAAAAAGGCGGCAAATATGCCATCATTGGTGAGAGCGGCAGCGGAAAATCCACCTTGCTGAAAATTATACTGGGTATGCTGCCGGGATATCAGGGTCAAGTGCTGTATGATGGCTTGGAGCAGAAACAGGTGGATTTGAGCAGTCTGTATGAACAGGTAGCCTATGCTGACCAACAGGTTTATCTGTTCCAGGATAGTTTGCGCTTCAATATTACGCTGGGACAGGACTGCAGCGATGAGATGCTGTACTCTGTTCTCAAGCGCTGCAGACTGGATGACTTTGTTGCCTCTTTGCCGGAGGGTGTGGACAGTTACATTGGCGAAAACGGCAAAAACCTTTCCGGTGGTCAGCGTCAGCGTATCGCTCTGGCGCGCTGTCTGCTGCGTAACACAGACTATCTGATCATGGACGAAGGAACATCTGCTCTGGATTTGGAAACGGCAGTTGCCATTGAGGAAAATCTGATTGCTGATCCGAAATTGACTGTTATCTTTATTACACATAATCTGCGGGAGTCCATTCGAAAGGAATTGACAGCCGTGTACGAACTGAATCCATAAGAAAAAGCCCCGAAACGGGGCTTTTTCTATTGTTTGATATCCTTGATGAAAATCGGAACCCATTCTTCCAACGGCATGGTATAATTCGGAGAAGTCTGATAGAAGGAGACACGCAGCATGCGATTATCTTCGACAAGAATGACAGTCGGGAAAATATCGTTATAGGCAATGGCATAGTCTACATCGTAATCCGGCAGTTCCAGCAGCTGATAATGTTTGGAGCTTCGGCGTTTATCATAGAGCTGTCGTTCCTTAGCCAGTGATTCTGCCATCCAATTCCAGCGGCAGTCAAAGTAGGTTATATTCAAACCACCGTCCAACAGGCTTCCATCAGCCATCTTCACTTGAGCAGTTTGATGCAGTTCGATGATACTTGGTGCCAGCCAGTTGGAACGCACTTCGATTTGATTGTTCCAGTCGCCGAAATCATCATAGCGGAACTCGCCTTCTGCCATATCCTCAATGGTAGAGAAGGGGAGAGGTTCCTTGTATTCCTTCAAAGATTGCTGATAGGTTCCCAACAGACTATCTCCGGCTGCGGAGAAAATAAAGTAGAAGAAAGCAACCAGCGACAGAAGATTCAGGATTTTGCCAAACCAGTAGGGCTTAGCATGAGAGCGCCAATCTTTTTTTCTCTGAGGCTGCTCACCGGATTCCAGCCTTTTTTGTAGTTTCCTCAGATAACGAAGGGCAAGAATGGATTGTGCCAATTCCAGTGGAATCAAAAGAAAGGCTACCAACAGGGCAAAGGGTCCAAGCAGGGTCAAAAAGGAGACAAAATTGCCCATCGAACGCAGCAGAGGATAACAAACCATCCAAAACACCGTATTAAAGAAGCTGTCCCTCATGCGCTTTCGGAGGATTTTGAGAGTCAATGCCTGTACTTCCGGGTCGGTGTTCAACTCCGGAGCGTGAGGATCATTACAGGAATAAATATGGAACTGTCCACGGGAGCAAACATAATTCCAACCCATATCCTCTGCCAGAGAACGGGCCTCATCATTCGGATAGCCGTTGTTATCGTCCCAAAGGCTGCGCTTCTCTGCGGAGGCCTCCAAACGATAACGCATCGTGGAAGAAGGCGTGCCGGCTTCAAAGGCAGCAAATCCAAAGATGAAGCTGTCCGGATGGAGGAACCAGCCTTCTTTTGCCATATCCTGCAGCCAGCTTTCGCAATGTTCCATATCATAATCCGCACAGGGCGCCAGTCGATAGATTCGTTTTTTCATCGTGCTTCCTCCTCTGCATGGGTCAGACAGCGACGCAAACGGGACACTTCCTCCCGGTAGGCCTCCCAGCCCTTTCCGGTCAGTTCATAGGTGCGTTTGCGACCATCGACCTTGATCTCACGAATGTATTGTTCTTTTTCAAATTTAGCCAGTATGGTATACAGAGTGGCGGGTCCCATGGGGACAGAGCCGCGTGTTTTCTTTTCCACAAATTCTGCGATGTCGGTGCCGCACATTGGACCGGCATTGAAGGCCATCAGAACATAAAACATGGATTCGGTCAGTACTTTCAGAGCTTCTTTCGGCATGACGCCACCTCCTTTTTAAATATCGTTTTATGATATCGTCTAATGATATTATAAGGGATAGGAGAGCTATTGTCAACATGGCATTGAATTCTCTATGGCTTTGGCTTATAATGGGAGAAGATCAACAAAAAATATTTCTGGATTTTGCAATAAAGAGCCAGTCCCCGAACACTATAAAGGTGGTGAAACATGAAAGCGATCGATTTGACTTTGGTGGCCAAAGCAAAAGAGGGCGATGCAGACAGCTTTGCGATGCTGTATGAGCATATTGCCCCAAATTTGTATCGGACAGCCTTGTATACACTGGGCAATGCCCACGATGCAGAAGATGTGGTATCCGAGACCTTTATGGAAGCCTTCCATGGCATTGCAAAGCTGCGGGATGATGGAGCTTTTGCTCCGTGGATTTATAAGATCCTGTCTGCTCGCTGCAAACGAAAGATCAAAGAATACATCAAAGGCCGCAATCACTTTGACATTGACAGCCTTTTGGATTTGGATGACGGCAAAGATTTGGGCGATGAAGTGACCCAAAGAAGCGATCTGCTTCATGCGTTGGAGGAATTAACAGCCAGTGAACGACAGATCATAGCTTTGGTTGTGATCGAGGGTTACACCACAAAAGATACAGCAAAAATTTTAGGTTTGCCCCATGGTACGGTCAGTTCCAAGCTGTTTCGTACGCTGAAAAAACTGCGGGCAAGATTGGAAGAGTAGGAGGTGAGGACGCATGTTTCCAATGAGTCAGAAAAAAGAACAGGAACTGCAGCAGAACATAGAATATTTCCGGGGAAAACTTCCGACCGAAGAACCAGAACTGCCTTATGCATTACAGGCGGAAGTTCTGAAGCAAAAGCTCCTCACAGAAGAAAAGACGAAGACAGCGATTTCTTATCCATGGAAAAAGCTGCTGCCGATGGCCTGTGCTCTGGTTATGGTCGCAGTGCTGGGAGTTAGTCCGCTGATGATGAGCGGAAACAGAACAGCTGCGGCAGACAACAATGCGGAGCCGCAGGTGGTTTCTTATGCTTTGGAACAGCGCACTGCGGAAGCTCCGCTGGATGCAGATACGGAAGAAGTCAGCACTTTAGGTGCTCGTTACACTGTTACGACGCTGTGGAAGACATGGGAAGATTGTCGGGACAGCTACCCATCCATTGATGAAGATCGTGTGTACATCATCAGTGAAAACGGCGCTTCTGTTACGATCATTGACTGTCTTCCCGATAATGGAGGGGAGAGAAGCGCGATTGCCGTTCTTGGCGGTGACTGCGATGTTTCCTTCACCGATGAGAAGGTGACAGTGACCGAGATCGAAAGCGGCAGTCAGCTGAATTTTACTGCTTTGACGCTGGAGCCGTTGGAATAGTCAGAAAAAAGCCTCATCCTTTTGGATGAGGCTTTTTGACTTTTTTTCGTTAATGATTAACGATGGTATTTCACAATATCGATCAAATCCGTTGGTTTGGAGGGGTAATATTTCGCAGGATGCAGTTCAGCAGCTCCCCAAGTCGCCAAGGCAAAATCAGCGCCGGCTCGGGAGGCACAGATGCTGTCGAAATCCGTATCGCCGATGAACAGAACTTCCTGTGGATAAACACAGGCCATTTCACAGAGAAGGAAGAGGGAATCCGGTGCCGGTTTGGGACGGCGAACCTGATCGCTGCTCATAATATAGTCACAATAAGCGGCGAAATCCCACTCCATGGAGCGACTGGCATCTAAAGTAGCCTGCTTGGTTCGGGAAGTATTGATTGCGAGGATCATTCCAATCTTTTTCAGAGCCTGCATGGTCTCCTTGATGCCGTCATAGATTCGCTGCTGACCGATATATTTCGGCAAGTGCAGCTGGAAACGCTCATTAAAATGGGCGTACTCCTCATTACTCAGTCCCATGATTTGCTGATGATCCTTGACTGGAGAACCGTACAATACCCAGAAAATCTCCTCCGGGAGATTGGTGCCGCGGATATCCAGATAGGCATCACGGGCTGCATTCATTAAAAAGTGGGAATCCACAACGGTTCCATCAATGTCAAATACAACGGCCTGATACATGAAATACCTCCTGTTCTGCAGTGTTTCTTATGGTTTGCGGCCAAGGACCACACGGTCAATGCCACAGAGGTCAGGGATGATGCGGATATCGACGAAGCCGGCAACTTCCATCAGTGCAGCTACTTCTTTAGCCTGACGATAACCGACTTCAAAGGCGAGGACACCGTTGTTTACAAGAAAGTCCAGATAGCGTTGGGACAGCATACGATAAAAATAAAGTCCGTTTTCCGGTGCTTCCAAAGCCATTTTGGGTTCATAAGTGACCTCTTTTTGCAGCTCCAGCATTTCTTCTGCAGAAAGGTAGGGCGGATTGGAGCTGATGATGTGCAACGGTTCATTTGGAGTCCAAGTCAGCACATCGCCGTGGATGATGGTTATATTGGTGCAGTTATTTTTCTCCACATTTTTTCTAAGATAAGGAAGGGCTTCTTCAGACAGCTCTACCGCATAGATTCGTGGAGCGTTGGGAATTTCTTTGGAGAAAACGACAGGTAAACAGCCGCTGCCGCTGCACAGATCGGCAATTACGGGAGCAGTAAAGCCCTTTGCAGCATCCAAAACAGCTTCGCACAGTGTCTCAGTATCTCCTCGCGGAATCAGAACTCCTTCGCCAACAGCAAACTCGTAGTTCCAAAATTCCCAGGTGCCCAAAAGATATTGAAGAGGATATCCCTCTTTACGGCGCTGCAAAAGAGTGTCCATTTTCTGGATCTGTTCTTCGTTGACCTCCATATCTTTATGGAGGAGAAGTTGATGGCGGTTCCAGCCGAAAATCTGCTCCAGCAGACAGTAAGTTTCAAAAGAAGCGGTGGAATCAGGCAGAAAACTGCCCAAATCCACCGCGCTTTTTTCATAGAGATCCCAAAGTTTCATATTAATACAGCGCATCCTTTGCGTTTTCCGGAATCACTTCCTTCATGGCGGCGATGGCTACTTCGATCATTTCATCATCCGGTTCCCGAGTAGTCAGACGCTGTGTCCAGAGACCCGGCGCAGACAGAATACGGGTAAAGGTATTATCGTGGCGGCCGGCAAACTTGATGCATTCGTAAGCCAAAGACATGGTGATTGGCAGACAAAGCAGTTTGATTATCACATGGGTCCACACATTGCCCCAGCTGATAAAGGAGAACACAAGGATAGACAGGATCAAGGTGATCACAATGAAGCTGGTACCGCAGCGAGGATGGAAGCGAGTATACTTGCGTACATTTTCCACAGTCAGTTCCTCGCCATGTTCATAGCAGAAGATACATTTATGCTCAGCTCCATGGTACATAAAGGTGCGCTTGATGTCTTCCATGTGGCTGACCGCATAGAGGTACACAAAGAAAATGGCCAGCTTCATACAGCTTTCGATGGCGGTCAGCAGCACATTACTTCCGATGAAAGGCTGTACCTGTTTTACCAGGAAGGCGGGCAGGAACATGAACAGTCCTAACGCCAAACATACTGCTAATACCATGATGACACTTTCAAACACAGTATTATATTTATCCCCCAGCTTTGCTCTGAGCTTTTTCTCAAATTCAGACTCTTCTTCCTCCAAAGAGCCGCTGAGCTCTGCGGAGCGCATCAAATAAGTATAACCTTCCTTCATGCTTTCAAAGAAGTTAAAAATACCACGAATAAAAGGTGCTTTTTTATACCAGGTCTTTTTGGGAGTAGGGGAGACCTCGGTTTGAATACTGCCGTCCGGCATACGAACGGAGAGAGCGGTCTTTTCCGGACCGCGCATCATAATGCCTTCCAGAACAGCCTGACCACCGATACTGGTTTTCAGGCAATCGGAACAAGCGTTGTTTTTCTTTTCCATAGGGGAGAGAACTCCTTTCCAACAACAGTTTCTGCTGTACAGGAATTTGTGAAAAAATCCACAATCACTATCATAAACAGAAAACGGTGATTTTTCAATCCAAAGAATGGACAAAATTTTATTATTTTTGATCAGTATAGCACAATAATGTGTACAAAGTATGAAATAGCATCACGAAAGTGAAACTTTTCTATGGGTTATTCTTTGCCAATGGCAAGGAAATGGTTACCGTGGTACCGGAGCCTTCCACAGATCCGATGCTCAGGTTGCCTCCATGAAGACTGATAATTTCATCTGCTACAGCAAGTCCAATACCGGAACCCCGTCGGGTAGAATTGGCTTTGTAGAATTTTTCCTTGATTTTTGGCAAGTCAGTGGAATTGATGCCGCAGCCCGTATCCGCAATGGTGACAACGGCACGATCCTCCAACAGAGAAGCGGCAACAGTAACACTATCGCCGGAATCGGAGTATTTGATGGCGTTGTCAATGATGTTAATGAACACCTGACGCAGACGGTTCGGGTCAGCGTTGATGGGGATAATATCCATTGGTTCATCGTAAACCAGTTCGATCTGCTCTCGTTTTGCTCGTTCCACAAACATGAGGACGGCATCGGATAATTCCGCAATCAGATCCAGCTTGCTGAGATTCAGCTGCATACGGCCGCTCTGGATACGGGAGAAGTCCAACAGTTCTTCTACCATCGAAGACAAGCGGTCGCTTTCCTTTAAAATAACGCCCATACCTTTCTGCATGGTTTCCTGATCTGCATCGCCATCCTTCAGGGTTTCTGCCCAGCCGCGGATTGCGGTCAAAGGAGTACGAAGCTCGTGGGATACGGAGGAAATGAAGTCATTCTTCATCTTTTCGTTTTCCTGCAATTCCTCGGCCATGTAGTTGATAACATCGCAAAGCTCACCGACCTCATCGTCATAACGCTTCTGCAAGCGCACAGAGAAGTCGCCGTGAGCAATACGCTGCGCTGTTTTGCCGACCTGATCGACCGGGTTAACAACTGAGCTGATAAAGTAGGAGTTGGAGATCACGACAAAGAAAATAATGATCATGCAGACAACAGCTACCATTGCAATGTACAGAATGATCTGTGCGTTGATCTCGGACAAAGAAACAACATAGCGCAGTGCTGTCAGTTCAGAGTCAGCAGAGGTAGACACACAAAGACTGTAGGCAATGATTGGTTCATTGTTGATAGAACCTTCCCAAACACCATCCCGTGTGGAACTGCTAAGTGCTTCCTCAAAGTCCGGCATGGACAGGTCGGAAGATGGAGAAAAGCCACTGGAGGTCAAAATCACTTGACCGGTAGCATCAATCGCCATCAGCTCCATCTTATCTTTCATATCGAAGCCTTCTACCACAGAGCGCAAGGCAGAGTCGAAGTCCACGGAGCTGTCCTCGGCGTAGTTGACCAAGAGAGTATCGTTGACCGTGGCATTGGAGCGCATGATCTGCAGTGCGTTGTTATAAAAATAGCCGCGGATAAAAACAGCAGAAGCAATAATCACTGCGGACAGAAGCAGAAGAATGACCAGAAAGCTGTTATAAAGCCAGCGTTTGGTGATTCGTTTCACAGCCACCCAAACGCCCCCCTTTCTGTCGTTATAGATTATTTAAATGGTCCACTTATAACCATAACCCCAAACTGTGGTCAGGTATTTCGGATTAGACGGTTCATCCTCGATCTTCATACGCAGACGGCGGATATTCACATCGACGATTTTTACATCACCAAAGTAGTTTTCGCCCCAAACCTGGGTCAGAATTGCATTACGCTCCAAAGCAACATTGGGGTTTTTCAGGAAGAACTCCATGATCTGGAATTCCACTTGTGTCAGGTCGATGTTCTGACCGTTCTTTTTCAAGGTTCTGCTGCGATCATTCAATGTAAATGGTCCGGACTGGATTTCGGAAGGGTCTTCCACCACAGCAGCAGTCATATTAACACGGCGATGGAGAGCATCCACACGAGCGATCAGCTCTGATGGACCAAAAGGCTTGGTGATGTAATCATCCGCACCATACATCAGAGCGGAAACTTTATCCATCTCCTGAGATTTGGCTGAGAGCATAATGATTCCCACCGTGCTGCTGCGTTTGCGGATTTCTTTGCAAATGGAGATACCGTCTGTACCGGGCATCATAATGTCCAAAAGAACGATGTCAAAATCGCCTCCGCTTTCATCAAAGGCTTTCAAAGCATCGTCGCCGGTGGGTTTATCCACGACTTCATAGCCGCTGCGTTTCAAGTTGATAACGACAAAATCGCGGATCACATCTTCGTCTTCCGCTACCAGAATTCGTTTCATAGGATCAATCCTTTCTTACTTAGTTGGTAAATTCAAAGAGCTCATTCAGCTGTTCCTTCGTGATTGCCAGCTGAGGATCAGCATTTTCCGGGATGTGGGCGTAGTATTCAAACAAGCCCTGCTGTCCCAAAAGCTCGAAATATTCGCTTTCAAAGCGGTCGTGATAGTCTTTGACAGAGTAAACCTTCAGACGCAGCAGCAGGGAGGAGCTATCCTCCAGTGTGCCATTATAGCGAATGAAGCTCCATTCGTTGTTTTCCGGCTGGCTGACAATGGTGACCGTACCGATCCAGCTTTCCGGGAGACGGAGCAGATAGCGGTTCTCCTCATTGATGACACAGGAGGTGGTGGGAACCAAGGTGCGTCCTACACCCAAGCGATGGAAGGTGGTAAGATATAGTACATCTTCTTCCTCCTCGTATCCGGGGAGAGGAACAACGGTTGGCATCTCCATAATGCCGTCCTGATCTGTGTCCTGGCAAATTGTGGAGGTTGGCCGCAAAGTATTTCCGGAAAGGCGGGTCTCATCACTGTCTAAAAGGTTGGCCAGTTCGTTGCCGTAAGCAGTGACGATCTGGGTCACCAGACGACTTTCGTTGCGCTGAATTTCGATTCGGCTGTCAATAAACAGGCCGGGAGTTACATTATCCACCATGCCGCTCTGGACACTGACAAGCTCTGCATCTCCGTAGGGAAGCTCCAGGGTACTCATACAGTCCAGTGTGGTTTTTCCGCTGATATTGACTGTGCTGGTGATGAAGGAAACAAGGC
>JAGALG010000006.1 GCA_017848075.1 Oscillospiraceae bacterium
GCATGGAAATCGTCAAATAATTTGCCGCCCAGCTCCAGATACAGCTTATTATCAAAGCCGGAGATCCGCTCAATGATGTGCTCCGACTGCATCTTCAAATATTTGTCGTTATCAAATCCAATTTTGCTCAAAACTCTGCCTCCATTTCCCTATGACAATGAAAAAGCCGTCAACTGCACCGATGCCTTTGGGCCGCAGGGCTCCGATTCCCATCGGTACCTCCTGCGCCATGGGAGAACCTTTGTCCGGATTTCCGGCCCGGACGCTCTCTATGGCACACGCTGCAATCAGCGGTCATTACTTCATAATTACATCTTAAAATTATACTGTTTTTCCTTCCCAATTACAACAGCCTAAAAGAAATTTCTACATTTTTATTGAAAATTCTGCTCTTGTTTTCCTCTTTTGAATAGACACAAATTCCCTCTTGGCTTGCACTTTTCCTGCAATCCGTTATAATAGAATCAGAATGGAATGGAGGTAATAAACATGATCGAAATTCTTGTCCCTGGTTTGAAACCGTATGAAATTAGCCATGTTGTGGTAGATTATAATGGAACCATTGCCGTGGATGGCTGCATTCCGGAGGAGTTGAAGCCCCTGCTGAAAGCATTGAACCAGCTGGTTCCGGTGACTGTTCTGACAGCCGATACCCATGGTACTGCCAAAGCGCAGTGCGAACCCTTGGGCCTTGCGGTACGCACCTTTCCACAAGCCGGTGCTGCTGCCTGCAAACAGCAGATCGTGGAAGAACTGGGTGCTGACCATGTGGCCTGTCTGGGTAACGGATTTAACGATATTCCCATGTTCAAAACAGCAAGACTGAGCATCGGCGTACTGGATGCGGAAGGTATGTGCGGAGCACTTCTGCCCCATGCAACCATTCTTTGTCGTTCTTCCGCTGAGGCATTGTCCCTGCTGCTGAATCCAAAGCGAATCATTGCAGATCTGCGTACATAAGTACAGTTTCTGTAACCAGTATACCCTCTTTTTCGTCTTATATGGATGAAGAACAACAAAAGGAGGTCGTATTATGAAAAAGTTTTTGATTCTTTCTCTTACAATGCTGGCGCTGTTCCATTTCAGCGGCTGTGTCAAGCAAAAGGAAGTCGGCGAACTGCCCGATGTGCCGGAAGGCTTGTGGGAGAGCCCAAAAGAAAATACAGACAACACAAATCTTTCTGACCCTGAATACGACTGGGGAATCAGTCTTTCTGTAAAAGATGTCAGCCCTTCTGGTTTGACCTTGGTTTGTCAGCAAAGCGGCGGTGAAGTCGAAGGAGAACTGGATACCGGCAGTTTCTATCGACTGGATTTGTACAAAGATGACACATGGCAGCCGGTCGAAATGCTGGAACTGGAGGGAGAACTGGCCTGGACCACAGAAGCTTGGATCATTGTGCCGGATTCCACCACAGAATGGACTGTACATTGGTCATGGCTGTACGGTGAGCTGCCCAGCGGCACTTATCGAATCAGCAAAAACTTTATGCATTTGCGTGCTACTGGCGATTACGATACGCAAATGCTCTCGGCAGAATTTGAAATCGAATAATAGAAAAATCCCTGCTTTTATCGAAGCAGGGATTTTTTATGCTTATTTCAGTTCGCAAATCGTAACGCCGGATTCGCCTTCACCGTAAACACCTAAGCGGAAGGTTCGTACCGCCTTATGCCGTTTCAGATGGCTATGGACAGCAGAACGAAGAACGCCGGTACCTTTACCGTGGATAATGGTAAAGGTTTTGATGCCGGAAAGAATACAGTTGTCGATATACTGATCCAAGGTCATCAGGCCTTCTTCCACATTCATGCCACGCATATCCACTTCACTGCTGGCAGAGCGCTCGCTGCGGCTGGTGATGGATTTAGAAACAGAACCACTTTTCTGCTGTTTCTGTTTGTGAGGCTGACCGTTCAGGGTCACGCCGCCTTTTTTCTCCACCAAGCGCAGTTCTTCAACCGCAACTTTGGTTTTCATAATACCTGCCTGAACCATAACACGGTTGGAACCATCCACTTCTGAGAGAACGGTACCCTCCTGCTGCAGTTTGACAATCAGTACCGTATCCCCCTTTTTCAGAGGACGAGGCAAAACATACTCCTCCTGCAGGGTGCGGATCACAGGATTGGCGGTATCCGTAATTTTATTCATGGAGGAACGATAACCAGCCTTGGCTCCCTGAACCAGTTTGGAGAACTCCTCGCTCTCCTTCTGACGACGGATATCATCCAGTTCCTGCAGCAGCTTTTCGGACTCCGCACGAACGGAGGAAACAATGCGGTTGGCTTTGTCCTGAGCCTCCTGCAGTTCTTTTTCCATATCCTTATTGACTTTCAGCTTGTAAGCTTCCCAGTCTTTTTTGTCTTTTTCCTGCTGCAGTCTCAGCTGAGCAACCAGCTCTTTTTCCTTTTCCAGTTCCTGACGGGCTGCATCCAGCTGTGCAATAACATCTTCAAAGCGACTGTTTTCGTTGGAAATATTTTCTCTTGCTGCATCAATAATGCTCTCATCCAGACCCAAACGCTGGCTGATGGCAAACGCATTGGATTTGCCCGGAATACCAATCAGAAGACGGTAAGTCGGCTTCAGAGTTTCCACATCGAACTCACAGGAAGCGTTTTGCACCCGAGGTGTTTGTAGCGCGTAAACTTTGATCTCTGCGTAGTGGGTGGTTGCGGCGATTTTTGCTCCGTAGAGTTTCAGCCGCTCCAGAATAGAGATCGCCAGCGCAGCACCTTCGATTGGGTCAGTACCGGCTCCAAGCTCGTCCAACAGCACCAGAGAATCGCTGTCGGCCTCCTCAATGATGGAGACCGTATTGGTCATATGGGCAGAGAAGGTAGACAAGCTCTGTTCAATGCTCTGCTCATCACCAATATCCACCAGAACTTTTTTGAAGATGGAAATCGTACTGTTCTCGTTGGCTGGGATCATCAAACCACACATCGCCATGAGTGTTAGCAGACCGATGGTTTTCAAAGTGACGGTTTTACCACCGGTATTTGGGCCGGTAATAACCAAAGTATCGAAGGTTTTGCCCAAAGTTACATCGGTTGCAACCACTTTTTCCGGATCAATCAGGGGGTGGCGAGCCTTTTTCAGTTCGATTTCGCCGTTTTCTACCAGAATCGGCACAGAGGCCTTCATTTTATAAGCAAGGGCTGCCTTGGCAAAATACAGATCAATTTCAACCAGCAATTCATAGCTGGAGATGACAGCCTGTGAGTACAGACCGACCTCAGCAGACAGCTCTGCAATGATGCGGTCAATCTCTCGTTTTTCTTTGGCCTGCAGTACTTTGATTTCGTTGTTTGCTTCAACAACAGCCATGGGTTCCACAAAGATCGTAGCACCGGATGCAGAGGTATCGTGAACCAAACCCTTGACCTCAGAACGATATTCTGCTTTCACAGGAACAACGAAACGGCCGTCACGCTGGGTGATGACCGTCTCCTGCAGGTATTTGTTCTGAGATGGCGAGTGGATCATTTTATCTAGTTTATCCCGAATTCGAAGCTGTGCCTGATTGATTTTCCGGCGGATATCGCCCAGTTCCTTGCTGGCAGCATCGGATACTTCCTCGTCAGACACAACTGCATTACGGATTGCATTTTCCAAGCCTTTGTTGGGAACCAGCATCTCAAACAGCTCGTCCAGCGAAGTGTGAGAACTGTCGCAGCGGCTTCTCCAGTCCTTAACAGAACGGATATTGGATAACACGGAGGCAACCTGCAGCAGCTCGCCCAAAGAAAGGTTGGAGCCTTTCTCTGCCCGAACCAAAGCATCACAGCAGTTTCTCAGCCTATGTATGGTTGGCGCACCAAAACGAGCAGACAGCATATATGCATCCGATGTTTTCTTCATCAAAGCCTGTGCCTGATAGAAGTCTGTAACCGGTTGCAGATTGACAGCCAGTCTCTGGCTGTCCTCGCAACTGCATAAGTCACCCAGACGGTGCAGAACCTTGTCCAGCTCCAGGGTGCGGTAATATTTTTCAGAATGAACCATGTTCTCTCCTCCTTTCCTTTTAAGGATGAACAGTCGTTATACTACAAGTGTGTGATAGAATTCCAAGGTTGGAAAACCTTTATCCAACTGGGCGTAAATATATTGCTCTGAAATGGCAGAGAGCCGCTTTAGTGCCTGCTCGGGGAGAGCAAAGGAAAAGAGCTTTTCCATAGGCGCATAGATGATATGACGCATGGCAGCCAGTTCTCCCGGCGTCAGCTGGATCATCTGCTGTCCGGTTACATGTCCCACGCAGCTGTCACAAAGCAAAGAACCCTCTCCCGGCAAGAAACAGAGGCTTTTGCCTTCTGATTCTCCGCAAACGGTACAACCCAAAAGATCCGGCATATATCCGGCTAATGCCATGATACGCAGCTCAAACAGAGGTTTGATAAACTGGACACTGCGCTTCCCACTTTCCAGCATAGACAAACAATTAAGGAACAACCGCACATATTCGGTCGGATCCTCCCCTTCCTCCGGAGCCAGTTCGATCAGCAGTTCGGAAAGATAGGAGGCCAGCGACACTTTTTCTATGTCGCTGCGAATACCGAAAAATACTTTATTGCTGGTGGCCGAGTTGATGGAATAGCGATCCTTTGACTGAAACAGAACAAAATTAGAGTAGGTAAACAGCTCCAAAGCGGAACCCATTCCCCGGGAAATGCGTTGCCGATTGCGGGCAAAGGCAGTAATTACACCCTTTTCCCGGGTCAGGATCGTGTAAACATAATCGTCACTGCCCAGCGCCTTCGTTTTCAGAACGATGCCGTCGGTCGATATCAACATGGCTCAATTCCCCTTCTGTCCCTGCGCTGCCCGGCAGCCGCTGCTGGCAATAGGCCAGATAGTCGGCAATACAGCCCGTTTTCTCAAAGCGTTTCCACGCCAGTTCCTGTCTGTTCATGGCAGAACCTCCCCTGCGTTCTTTTCGCAGTTTCAGTTTGCCCCTTCGCAGACAGCTCTATCACTGTCAAAAATTAGTTGAAGCCCAGATCTCTCATGGCAGAGGAGCTGTTTCTCCAGTCCTCACGGATCTTGACCCAAAGTTTCAAATTGATCTTGCAGTCCATAAAGGTTTCGATCTCTTCACGGGCTTGTGTACCGATTTTTTTCAGCATAGAGCCCTGTTTTCCGATAATCATACCTTTGTGGCTGCTCTTTTCACAGAGAATGGTCGCATCGATATCGATAATATTTTTTCCTTCCCGTTCTCTCATACGCTCGATGATAACAGCGGTACCGTGAGGGATCTCATCGCGCATGTTTTTCAGCACTTTTTCACGGATGATCTCCGCTGCAATGA
>JAGALG010000054.1 GCA_017848075.1 Oscillospiraceae bacterium
AAAAGGATCCGATAAAAAAAGCCCAACAGCTGCAGCAGCACGGAGGAAGCTGCCAAGCGGGAGGAATGATAAAAAATGGAATTTGGATTGATTCCCATAGGATACTCCTTTGTTTTTAGTTCATTTTATGTGCTTCATAGAAAAATCATTCCACAAGGATTGACAACGCTGTCTAATCATGTTAGACTAAAATTACAAAAGGAGTCTAATGACATTAGACAAAGGAGGAGTACGAATGGAAAAATATAAGCTGGGGGAAAAGCAGAAGCAGTTGGCAGACTTGATTTGGGAGAATGAACCCCTCAGCTCCCGCACTTTGGTGGAGCTTTGTGCCGAGGTTTTTGATTGGAAACGCACAACGACCTACACCATGCTGAAAATTCTGTGTGAGCGCGGCATCTTTGAAAACCGGGATGCCACCATTCATTCTTTGATCAGTCGGGAGGATTTTGAAACAAAACAGGGAGAGGAGTTCCTGCAGGAGAGCTTTGGTGGTTCGCTGCCTCGTTTTTTGGCGGCTTTTACCCGACAGAATCGCTTGAGCCAAAAGGATATTGACGAACTGCAGAAACTGATTGATGAGCACAAGGAGGGATAGAGATGCTGGATCGGATCTTTTTGTCTGTGCTGAATATGGAACTGACGGCCAGCTATGTGATCTTGTTTGTTCTTCTGGTTCGTTGGTTTCTGAAAAAGCAGCCAAAAATCTATTCCTATGCTTTGTGGAGTATCGTTCTGTTTCGCTTGCTTTGCCCGTTTAGCTTTGAAAGTGTGCTGAGCCTGATCCCTGTGAAGCAGGAGCCGATTCCGCAAGCCATTATCACATCCACGAATCCCTACAACTGGACAGTGGAGACCGGAGTGGAAGTGGTGGATCGTGTTGTGACAGATCCAGTGGTTAACCCCATGATTTATGAGACCAGTCCAGGGGCGATGGCCGGCAATCTTCATCTGTTTGCTTTACTGTGGCTTTTGGGAATAGTGCTGCTTCTTCTGTACAGTCTGCATGGGTTATTTAAGCTGCGACGCAGACTGCGGAAAGCAGAGCGGCTGCGAGAAAATATTTATGTGCTGCAGAGCTTGGAAACAGCCTTTGTACTGGGATTGCTTCACCCGAAGATTTATCTTCCTGCAGGATTGTCCGGGGAGGAAATGGAATATATTCTTCTCCACGAGCAGACGCATCTTTGCAGAAAGGATCATCTGGTCAAAATCGCAGCTTTTGGAGCTTTGTGTATTCACTGGTTCAATCCACTGGTATGGTTGGCCTTTGGTCTTAGCAGTCAGGATATGGAGATGTCCTGTGATGAGGCGGTTATTCGGCGATTGGGCAACGAGGTAAAGAAAGCCTATTCAAGCACCTTGTTATCGCTTGCCGCAGGCCGAAAACGCTGGGTGGCGACTCCCTTGGCCTTTGGCGAAGGAGATACCAAAAGCCGTATTAAAAATGTGCTGAACTATAAAAAGCCAGCCTTTTGGCTGACGCTTTTGCTGTTGGCTCTGGTTTTGCTCCTTGCCTTTGCACTGATGAGCAATCCGCTCAGTGCAGGCGGCAAGCTGCCGGAAGAGGAGTTGTATCGGGTCGCACTTCGTTTGGAGTGGCCGGAAGGCTATCTTTATCGGGACTGTTTTAGTGAAAACATCATACGCATTGGTACGGAACAATCATCCATAAACTTTGATATGGAGCAAGATGGAAGGAGCTTGCAAGAACAAATCGAAAGAAATGCTGCTTTGGTCTTTTCTCTGGTTGATCTGGATACGGTGGATTTTGTATTCCAAATAACAAACGGTGAGTGCGAGGTCTTTTATAACAGAGAGGATATCCCGGATAGTTTGTATCAGGAGGTCTCCCTGCAGGCGGAAGAGCTTCGCAGCGCTTTAGAGGAAACAAAACTGTTGGACTACGGCCAGGTTGTTGCCTTCCCAAACTATGACCAGAGGACAGAGTTTAACGGCAGCATCTTTGATATTAAGCCCTTTGAGGTCAGCCTGCGTCTGCCAAAGGGATGGACAATCCAGGAGGGCGAAGCTCCGAAAGAAGGCTTCTATCCATTGATCGGGGCATGGAACTGCCTTGGTATTTATGATGGATCCGGGGACTGCGTGGGGGCAGTCGGCTATAATATTTTTGATGATGGAGCAGAATTGTTAGGAAACCCAATGGCGATCTATCATCAGATTGCCTTGTCCAACCACTATGCTTTTCTGTGTGCGGAGGACTACTATCAGGAAGTGAAGGATACAGGAGTTGGTCGCACAGCGATCACAGAGGTTTATAGCTCCGGACTGACCAGTGAGGCTTTGGGCTACGGCAATCCCGGCCCGAAACAAAACTGGGGCATCCTCAGCTACGATGCAGAGCGGAATGTTTATGTTTGCATCGAGCTGGATTTAGAAGCTGTAGATCGTCAGGCTGTATTGGAGATTGCTGACAGTGTGTATATTGGGGCGCTGCCTTCGTCGTCACAGCAGATCGATGCTGTTTCCATGCCGCTTCTCAGCGGTAGTGTGGAGGAGCGTCACCATCAAATCATAAGCAACGAGCGACACACTGCTGCTTGGATCGAGAGCATCTTTGCTCTATACCGCAGTGGAGATGCCGAAGCCATTGCGGAGGCTGGTTACGGAGAATATCCTTCCGATTTTCCTGATGCAAGTCTGCTTCCTAAAATTGAAAACATGGGCGGTATCGTCGTTGCAAGTGAAGATGGATCAAAAGTGCAAAAAGCGCGTCTTGATATATATGTTCCCGTGGGAGAGGACCGTTATTGTCTGATCCAGCTGCCGATTAAAGTGGAAGATAAGGAAATCTCTGCTACCACACAGTTACAGGTCAGCTTTGAGAGAATGAAGGAATATTCTATTTATCAGGAGGCGAAGAGCAAGGGTTGGTATTCTCGTCTGACAAATCATAGGGTGGACGAGGAGCCGAAAGCTCTGTCCTTCTCCTTCCAAGCAGAGGACTGGAGCTATGACTGGTCTATCTTTGATGAACATTTTTATGGGCTCTGGTATGCTGGCAGTGAGGAGATCAATCTGTACTACGATCAAGCTTTGGGATTCATGGGTCGGCCGGACGGCTTTGCCGAGACGAAGGATGGCTGGTTTATGACCGTCTTTAACGGAGGTGCAGGCGATTTGTACTGGATCCCGAGAGAAGAACCGGAGAGTATGTATTATTTCTTGGAATACAATGGATTGCCGGAAGTGGACAGTCAGCAATATAGACAAAAGTATCAGCGTGCACCAATCACACAGTGGAACACGGGCATTCCAGAAGGTCTGCTGAGCATCTTTGCTATCCGCAGGCTGGAGACCGAACAGGCTATTCCTGTTCGGGACTTGGGTGCGGAAGTGACTTTAACAGATGGTCGAGTTTTTGTTGCAAATGATTCGATTGGTATTCCAACGGCAGAAAATATTGGTCTGATTTCTCTGGAGGAAAATCGTATCGTTCTGAAACGCCGTCTCTTCCCGGCGGAGGCGGAATTTGAGCAGCTGGAAAGCGGTGCGATCCCGCGGACAAACATCGTAGTGACAGCAGAGAAGACCGATGGACGGTGGAGCGTCAGCGAGGCTTATCAGCTGGTAAGCGGTTCTATAAATAATGTAGTTGATGAAATCGCTTTCTATGAATATCTGAGAGACAATTTAGACCAAAGCGTGTATGCGGATCTTCTCATTGGTACAAGCGATAAGGCCAATACGGTATGGCTTGTGGATCGAGCTGCCTTTGATGCGATTGTTGCGGAATATGACGGCGCAGTGCCGGAGTACGAAGTGATCATGGTGAAATACAGTAAAGCAAAGCTGGAGGAAGTGGAGGCGGAAATCCAAGGAAGTGACCTCTACACCAAAGGTCAGGAACAAAGGAAAATCAGCTCTGTACAGGATGGGGAAGGTTATGTCAATGTTCTTCTCAATGAAGCCTATCCCGAATTGGAAGAATATCTTGAGGAAAAATACGGCGATATGGTAAAAGTTGAAGTGATCGCTGTAAATCCGACCACATAAAAAAGAAGTAAGCAGCCCCCTTCGCTGGATGAAAGCGAAGGGGGCTGCTATTCTGTTCACAAATTTTTTCCATTGCTGGAACGCTGGAGGAACAGGAAAGGAACAGCTCAGGAACAGAGCTATGTTACAATGAATTCAAGCAAATGTAGCAAACGATACATTTAATTGAATTATGGAGGATTACATTATGTTATTTGAAACCATTGTAAAACTGATCGTAGAAAGAACCGAATGTGAACAGAGCGCCGTAACAGCAGAAAGTACCTTCTCTGAATTGGGCATCGACTCTTTAGATACGGTAGATCTGCTGATGAATTTGGAAGATGAAATCGGCATGGAGATCGAACTGGACGAAAAAGTCGAGACTGTGGGAGATTTGGTACGCTTCATTGAAAGCAAACAGGAGTAGACAATGTTAAAGTCTGTTATTTGTGAAATGCTGGGGATTCGCTACCCTCTTTTTCAAGGAGGAATGGCATGGATTGCCGATGGCAGATTAGCCGCTGCTGTGTCTAACGGCGGTGGTTTGGGTATCATAGGAGCTGGGAATGCACCAGCGGAAGTGGTTAGAAAGGAAATCCGGATTGCAAAGTCTCTGACCGATCAGCCTTTCGGTGTGAACATTATGCTAATGAGTCCTTTTGCCGACGAGGTAGCTCAGGTAGCGGCAGAAGAACAGGTAGCTGTTGTTACTACCGGTGCCGGGAATCCGGGCAAATATATGGAACTGTGGCAAAAGGCCGGGATCAAGGTCATTCCGGTGGTGGCCTCTGTTGCTTTGGCAAAACGAATGGAGCGTTTGGGTGCCGCAGCAGTGATTGCGGAAGGCGGCGAAAGCGGCGGCCATGTGGGAGAATTGACCACGATGGTCCTTCTACCGCAGATTTGTGACGCTGTCTCCATTCCGGTACTGGCAGCAGGCGGTATTGCTGAAGGCAGGGCTGCGGCAGCAGCTTTTCTGATGGGCGCCAGCGGTGTACAGCTGGGAACCCGTTTTCTGAGTGCGGAGGAATGTACCATTCATCCGGTTTATAAAGAGAAGATTCTGAAAGCAACAGATCTTTGTACCATGGTGACAGGGAAACGCTTGGGTCATCCGGTTCGCAGTCTACGAACCAATTTTGCCAAAAACTATGCCAAAGCAGAATTCAGTGCCATGCCGGATGAAGAACTGGAGCAGTTGGCTGTCGGTGCGCTGCGTTTGGCAGTACAGGAGGGTGACAGCGAAAACGGCTGCTTCCTGGCCGGTCAGTGTGCTGCTTTGGTGAAGAAAGAAGAACCGGCATCTGAGATTGTCCGCTCCGTCATGGAGGAAGCGGAACAGATTTTGAAGGGGGCAGCCAAATGGGTCGAATAGCCTTTGTTTTTTCTGGTCAGGGCGATCAGTATCCCGGTATGGGTCGGGAACTGCTTTTCTCTGCGGGAGCAAGAGCGGTCTTTCAGCGCTGCGATTCCCTTCGTTCCGGTACACTGGTCCAGTGTCTTGAGGGCAGTGAAGAAGAATTGAAAGAAACAAGGAATACGCAACCCTGCCTTTTCGCAATGGAAATGGCAGCAGCGGCAGCGCTGGAGGAGGCGGGAATTCGTCCTAATGTGGTGGCAGGTTTTTCCTTGGGAGAAATGTCTGCACTGACCTATGGCGGTGCCATGGATTTGGACAGCGGCTTCCGTTTGGTTTGCAAACGGGGTGAAGTGATGCAGCAGGCGGCACAGAAGCAGGAAACCTCCATGGCGGCAGTGTTGAAGCTGTCCCATCAGAAAGTGGAGGATTTATGTGCGGAATTTCAGCAGATGTATCCGGTAAACTTTAACGGTGCCGGGAAGATCTCCGTAGCAGGTGCCGCACAGGAAATGGCCGACTTTTGCACCGCTGTCAAACAAGCTGGTGGAAAAGCTATCCCATTAAAGGTGAAGGGGGCTTTTCATAGTCCTTTTATGGCACAGGCTGCAAGGGACTTTGCCACTGTCTTGGAGAAAGAAATACTGAATAAACCTAATTTACCGGTCTATTCCGATGTAACAGCACTGCCTTACGAATGGGAGATCAAAGAGCTTTTGGCTCAACAGATCTGTTCTCCTGTGCAGTGGGAGCGCATTGTGAACCATATGATAAATGAAGGTGTCGATACTTTTGTGGAGATCGGCCCCGGCAAGACATTATGCAATTTGATTCGCCGTATGGCTCCGTCTGTAAAGGTGTACAGCGTCAGTGGTGACTGGGATGCCGTACAAAAGGAGGTGCCTCATGCTGAAGGGTAAAACGGCAGTGATCAGTGGAGCATCCCGAGGAATCGGTGCCGCAATTGCGGAAAAACTGGCCTCCATGGGAGCGGATGTCGCTTTGATTTATGCCGGGAATGAAGAAGCCGCAACTGCGGTCAGCAGTCGCTGCCAGAGCCTGGGCGTAAATGCAAAGGCGTATCGCTGTGATGTAAGGGATTTCGCTCTGGTCAAAGAAACCGTCAAGCAGATTCGAGCAGATTTTGGACGGATTGATATTCTGGTCAACAACGCCGGTGTGACCCGCGATAAACTGATTGCTATGATGAATGAGGAAGATTACAACGAAGTGTTGGACACCAATTTAAAAGGTGCCTTTCATCTGATTCGTCACTGTACAGGAGCTCTTCTACGCAGCAAAGGCAGCAGTATTATCAATATCAGTTCCGTATCCGGCCTGATGGGAAATGCCGGACAGGCAAATTACGCTGCCTCCAAAGCAGGACTGATTGGCTTGACCAAATCGGTAGCGAAGGAACTGGCTCCTAAGGGTGTGCGCTGCAATGCGATCGCTCCCGGCTTTATTGCAACTGACATGACGGCGGCTTTGCCCATTGGAGCAGAACAGCTGCAGACACAGATCCCTTTGGGCCAGATGGGCAAAGCAGAGCAGGTAGCGGAAGCCGTAGCCTTCCTGGTGAGTGCAGAGTATATAACAGGAATTGTTCTGCCGGTAGACGGCGGATTGTCCATGTAAAGGAGTACAGAATGAATCAGATTTTTCGGCGTGTGGTGGTGACCGGCATGGGAGCCATTACACCCATTGGAAATACCGTCAGCGAATGCTGGCAGAACATGCTTGCCGGTGTTCATGGTATCGCAGAAGTGACTCACTTTG
>JAGALG010000055.1 GCA_017848075.1 Oscillospiraceae bacterium
ATCCATCATAGTGGCTGGGCAATCATTGAAGAAGTCCCGGATGAATACCATATTGTGATTCAGCGCAGTGAGGGCAATGTGTGCCTGGAAACCAATCCACAGGTAACGGGCTTGGTGGACTGCGACGGCAGTAAATATCTTATTGTCTACACAAGCAGGAAAACCAGCCCCAGAGAGGGAAAACTGGAATTTATCCAGAAAATCAGAGAATAAATGGGAGCCGCATCTGGGAAGATGCGGCTTTTCTGCACCCTTTTTCTGTTTGAGCCATATACTGAAAATAAGAGAATGGAGGCGGAAATATGAATGTTTTTAGCTGGTGTTTATGTGGTTTTCTGATGATTTTGGGTTTGGCACAGCTGTGGGAAGCACTGCTGCTGTGGTGGTACCGGCCAAGGCTCCCGTTGCTGCGCTACGAGGTGGTTCCTCTCAGTGGTCAGGTGGAGAACGGAGAACAGCTGCTTCACTTTTTGCGTCTGACAACGGCAGGGAGCCAACTGCTTCTGTTGGATTTTGGCCTGGACAGCCAAAGCCGCAATTTACTGCGTCAGCTCTGCTCGGAGCAAGGAGCTTGCTTCCTGACTCCGGAGGAGGCGGAAGAACTGCTTTTTGAAGCAAATGACCTTGTTTGAAGCGGAAAAATAGAGTATACTTAAAGGTACGAAATCATGGAATTGAGGCCAAAAATCATGGAAAAACAACTGACGACCCTGAGCGGTACGGTGGAGACCGTTGTCTACAGCAATGAGGACAGCGGCTTCACCGTTCTGGAACTGAATAACGGCAGCGAGCTGATCACAGTGGTCGGTGAGCTGATGGGCGCTGTGGAGGGCGAAAAGCTGCTGCTCCATGGTGCTTATACCGTGCACCCAAATTACGGTACTCAGTTTAAAGCTTCTGCCTGTGAACGGACTTTGCCGGCAACAGCAGCTGCCATTGAACAGTTTTTGGCCAATGGTGCCATCAAGGGTATCGGTCCGGTGCTGGCCAATCGTCTGGTCAAGGCCTTTGGCGATGAGACTTTGGAAGTGATGGAAAAGGAGCCCCAGCGGCTTTTGCAGATTCCCGGTATTAGTCCAGCCAAATGCGATAAAATTGCAGAAGAGGTTTCTCGTCTGTTTGGTGTGCGGATGGTCATGCTGTTTTTATCCCGCTTCGGCATCCATGCAGCGACAGCCATTGAGGTATGGAAGCGCTATGGTACAGGAACGGAAGAACTGGTGAGGGAAAATCCCTATGTACTCTGTGATGAGAGTATCGGTGTGGATTTTGAGCTCTGCGATTCCATGGCGGAGCGACTGGATATTCCTATGGACAGCAGCTACCGCCTCAGTGCCGGCATTCTTCATGTGCTGCGGCACAATTTGAATAACGGACATACCTGTCTGCCTTACGATAAATTACTGCCTACGGCCTGTCAGCTGCTGGAGCAGAGCGAAGCCATGGTGGCCGCAGAGATCCAGGCAATGATTGATGGACGCCAGCTGGAGCTGTTGGATGTGAACGGACGGCCCTACCTCTATCTGCCGGAGTATCTGTCAGCAGAACAGTATGTAGCCTCCCGAATCTTGACCTCCCTGCAGCTGCACTGTCCTCAGGAACAGGATCACAGCAAACGCATCGCTGCCTTGGAGGAAAAGAATGGTATCCGCTATGCGGAACTGCAGAAAAAAGCCATTGAAGCGGCCCTGAACTATCCTTTGCTGGTGCTGACAGGCGGCCCCGGTACCGGTAAAACCACCACCATCAATGCCATTATCGAGTTGCTGGAGGAGCTGGAGCTGGATGTCGCTCTGGCAGCACCGACCGGACGAGCTGCCAAGCGCATGTCCGAGGTGACCGGACGGGATGCGAAGACCATTCATCGTCTGTTGGAAGTGGACTTTACTAAAAAAGAGGCCCTGACCTTCAAGCGCAATGAGCGCAACCCTTTGCCGCAGGATGTGATCATCGTGGACGAAATGTCCATGGTGGATATTCCTCTGATGCGTTCCTTGCTGGCAGCGGTTCGGCTGAACGCCCGTTTGATTTTGGTCGGCGACAGCGATCAGCTGCCCTCTGTGGGACCGGGCAATGTGCTGCGGGATTTGATTCAAAGCGAGAAAGTGAAGACCGTGGCTCTGACAGAAATCTTCCGTCAGGCACAGCAGAGCATGATCGTTACCAATGCTCATGCGATTGTGCGAGGCGAGATGCCGGTTTTGGACAAGCGGGACAAAGACTTCTTCTTTATGCGGCGGGAACAGTACGAGCAGATGAAGCAGACGGTAGTGGATCTGTGCTGTCGTCGTCTGCCCAAAAGTTATGGATATGATCCCATTGAGGATATTCAGGTCATCGCTCCCACCCGAGTGGGTGCGGTGGGTACTACCGTTCTGAACGAGGCCTTGCAAAAAGAGCTGAATCCACCCTCTCCGGAAAAGGACGAGGTTAAGATCAACGGACGCACCTTCCGCTGCGGCGATAAAGTCATGCAGATCAAAAACAATTACGATATTCTTTGGACCAAAGACAACGGTGAGGAAGGAATGGGCGTTTACAACGGCGACATTGGTCGGATCAAGATGATCGACAAGCCTTCCAAAACCCTTCTGATTCAATTTGACGAGAGAGAAGCGGCCTACCTCTTTGAAATGGCCGATCAAATCGAGCTGGCCTATGCGGTGACCGTTCACAAAAGTCAGGGCAGCGAGTTCCCTGCGGTTATTCTGCCGATCATGGGCTACAAAAGTAAAATGCACTACCGCAATCTGTTGTACACAGCGGTGACCCGTGCCAAGAATCAGCTGATTCTTTTGGGTGTGGAGCCCAGTGTGGCCTACATGGTAGAGAACGACCGCCGTACCATCCGCTACACCAATCTGCTGGAAATGCTGAAAGAGGAGTGCGAGCTGTGATGACAGGGATTTTAGATTGGCTCTTTCCAAAGAAGTGCATGTTCTGCGGAACAATCAGCCCTACAGAAGCCTGTGAGGACTGCTGTAAAGGGTTGCCCAAGCTGGAGGATCCGCTCTGTATGGAACAAGCGGATCATTTGGATCGGGTGTATGCACTATGGGCCTACGACGGACGGATCCCGGATGGAATTGCAGCCTTTAAGTTTCATGGAAAAGCCCATTTGTCTCGGTGGTTTGCACAGCGATTGACAGAGGAACTGGGTGAGCTCCTGCGAAAGGAAGCCTGTGATATAGTAGTCGCAATTCCC
>JAGALG010000007.1 GCA_017848075.1 Oscillospiraceae bacterium
GGCCCAACGCATGGATAAGCTGATCCAGTCCCCTTACTTTGGCCGTATTGATTTTTGGGAAGAGGGGACGGAAGGCCCACAGCCCATCTATTTGGGCATTCACGCCTTTGAGGACGAAAAGCGCCGGGAGAATTTGATTTACGACTGGCGTGCCCCTATTTCCAGTATGTTTTATGATTTTGAATCCGGCCCGGCCTTCTTCACAGCGCCTATGGGCGTCATCCGTGGTGAGATCGGACTGAAACGGCAGTACCGCATCGTGAAAAGCCACATGGAGTACATGATCGAATCCGCCATGAACATCAACGACGAGGTGCTGCAGAAGGAGTTGTCCCGCAGCTCCGACGAGAAGATGAAAAACATCGTGGCCACCATTCAGAAGGAGCAGAACCGCATCATCCGGGACGAAAACGCAAAGGTGCTGATCATTCAGGGTTCTGCCGGATCAGGCAAAACCTCCATCGCCCTTCATCGTGTGGCCTTTTTGCTCTACCGTTATAAGCAGGAGCTGAACTCCCGCAATATTCTGATTTTGTCCCCCAACAAGGTATTTGGCAGCTACATCAGCAATGTTTTGCCGGAACTGGGTGAGGAGAACATTCTGGAAATGAGCTTTGAGGAAATGGCACAGGACTTGCTGGGGAAAAAGCTGAAGTTCCAGACCTTCGCCCAGCAGGTGGCTGAGCTGTTGGCCATGGACGAGGAAGAGGAAGCTGCCCAGGCTGCCGTAGAGCGGATCCGTTACAAGGCTACCATTGACTTTGTCCGGGAACTGGATGCCTTTCTGCAGAAAGCAGATCGGGACTTTTTCCAGCCACAGGATTTAGAGCTGGGTCCGCTGAAGATCGACGCCGATGAGCTGGACTGGCTCTATATGGGATTGAGCCGTCTGCCGATCCGGCAGCGTCTGCAGAAAATTGCTACCGATCTGATCGCACGATACAAACGGACGCACCAGCAGGCTCTCAGCCCGCAGCTGTGCCGGGAGCTGAAACAGCGCATCAAAGGCTTCTATCCCTACAGCAGCGCCGAAGGGCTGTATAAGCGTTTCTGGGAGGAAGCAGGAAAGCCTCAGTTTTATCAGAAAGCAGGGAAGAACCGGCTGGAATTCAGCGATGTGTTCCCTTTGTTATATGTCAAGCTCTTCTATGAGGGCAGCGACCGGGCTTACCAGAGCATCAAGCATTTGCTGATCGATGAAATGCAGGATTACACGCCCATTCAGTATGCGGTAGTCAGCAAGATTTTTGACTGCAAGATGACCATTTTGGGGGACGCACACCAGAGCGTCAATCCCTACAGCTCTTCCTCTGTGGAGAAGATCCAACCCTTCTTCCAGGGTGCTACCGCTGTGGAGCTGTGCCGCAGCTATCGCTCCACCATCGAGATCACCCGTTTCGCAGGGAAGATCCATGAGAATAAAAAGCTGATCCCCGTGGAGCGCCACGGAGAGGAGCCGCAGCTCCATGCCTGCTGGGACGATGCCGAGCAGCTGGAGACCATTCTCTCTCTGATCCATAAGTGGGAGAACAGCAGCTATACGACCCTTGGCATCATTACCAAATCCCAGCCGGAGGCAGAGGAACTCCATGAGGCTTTGAAGAATCGTTATCCTCAGCTGCAGCTGCTGAGCTTTGACAGCAGCAGTTTCGAGGAGGGTATGATCATCACTTCCGCACACATGGCGAAAGGTCTGGAGTTCGATCAGGTCATCATACCCAATGCTGACTCCAGTAACTTCCACAATGATCTGGACAACAGCCTGCTGTATATCGCCGCCACCCGAGCTATGCATAAGCTGGATTTAACAAGAATCGGCGAGTTACCGCACATTCTGCGCTGAGCAGCTTCCCCTTGCAAATCCCGACAAAATAGGATAAAATATTAAGATGAGAAAAACTGTTTGGAGGAATCCCCATGATCCCAAAATCACTGGAAAAGATCCTGCTTGATGTGCAGAAGCCGTCCCAGTACATTGGCGGCGAGCTGAACAGCATCGTGAAAAACAGGGAAGAAGTGAAGACTCGTCTGGCCTTCTGCTTCCCGGATAAATATGAGGTGGGCATGTCCCATCTGGGCATGAAAATTCTCTACTCTCTCTACAACTCCCGTCCGGAGTGGTGGTGCGAGCGTGTCTTTGCGCCTGACGCAGACATGGAAGCGAAAATGCGGGAGAATGACATTGCCCTCTACGGTCTGGAATCTCTGGACCCAATCACCAACTTCGATTTTATTCTCTTTACACTCCAGTACGAGATGAGCTACACCGCCATTCTCAATATGCTGGATCTGGCAAAAGTGCCGATCCATGCTGCGGAACGCAAAGAACTGAGCCCCATCGTTATGGTGGGTGGCCCTTGCGCCTGCAACCCGGAACCAATCGCTAACTTTGTGGACATCGTTATTCTGGGTGAAGGTGAGGAAGTCAACATCGAAGTCACCGAGCTGTACGACCGTGCCAAAGCCGAAGGCTGGAGCAAGCTGCAGTTCCTGACCGAAGCTGCCAAGATCGGCGGCGTCTATGTTCCTGCCCTCTATGACATTTCCTATAACGAGGACGGCACC
>JAGALG010000056.1 GCA_017848075.1 Oscillospiraceae bacterium
GCTGTCATTTATGAAGAGAAAACTGCTAATATCGGCGCTGAGTAAATATATTTTGGGTTTGTTGATGGTTACATTCCTTCTTTTTCTCCCTGCAGGAACCATTGCTTATTTCAATGGCTGGCTGTTTATTGCTTTGCTTTTTGTTCCGATGCTTTTGCTCGGTGTGATATTGCTGCTGAAAGCTCCGGATTTGCTGAAGAAACGCCTCAACCACAAGGAAAAGGAAGGGGGGCAGAAGCAGGTTATTGGACTTTCCTTGTTGATGTTTGTAGGTGGCTTTGTGGCAGCAGGGCTGGATTTCCGCTTTGGATGGACAGCGGTGCCGAATTGGCTGTCGATCCTTTCTTCCGTTCTGCTGCTGCTCTCCTACGGGCTGTATGCAGAGGTCATGCGGGAAAACGCCTATCTTTCCCGTACTATTGAGGTTCAGGAGAACCAAAAGGTAGTGGACAGCGGTCTGTACGGCATAGTTCGCCATCCCATGTATGCGGTAACCACTCTGCTGTTCCTGTCGATTCCATTGGTATTGGGCAGTTGGGTCTCCTTTGCGATTTTCCTTCTCTATCCTTGTTTGCTGATGAAACGAGTCCGCAATGAGGAGGCAGTTTTGGAGCAAGGGCTGGAAGGTTATATCGAATACAAGAAAAAGGTTCGCTGGAGGATGATTCCTTTTGTTTGGTAAGAAAAATCCCTGCCGCAATATGCGGCAGGGATTTTTTGCATAAAAAACGGGAAGCCTGTTTCAAGGCTTCCCGAAAAATATTTCTGAATGAATTATTCAGCGTCAGCAACTTCTTCAGCAGCTTCTTCTACTGGAGCTTCATCAGCCAGCAGAGCTTTCATAGACAGGCTTACGCGTTTTTTGTCAAAGTCGATATCGGTGATCATAACATCAACTTCCTGACCAACGGTGAGAACATCCTGTGGTTTAGCGATTCTCTGATTAGAGATCTGAGAAATGTGGATCAGACCGTCAACGCCTGGGATAACCTGAGCAAAAGCACCGAAGGTGGTCATGGACACGATCTTAGCTTTGCATACAGATTCTACAGCGTAAT
Organism: Oscillospiraceae bacterium; assembly: GCA_017848075.1. GTDB lineage: Bacteria > Bacillota > Clostridia > Oscillospirales > Ruminococcaceae > Negativibacillus. The sequence goes on from JAGALG010000056.1 coordinate 1,059, forward strand.
CTCTCTTGAGAACTTCCCAAGGATTGTCCTCGGTTTTCTTGTAGCCCAGGGAGATTTTTTTGTTTTCGGTGTCGATATCTTTTACATACACTTCCAGGGTGTCGCCAACTTTAACAACATCGGAAGGATGTTTGATTCTCTGCCAGGACAGCTCGGAGATATGAACCATACCGTCAACGCCGCCCAAATCTACGAATGCACCGTAGGAAGTGAGGGATTTAACAGTACCGGTGAATACCTGACCAGCTTCAACAGTGGACCAGAACTGTTCTTCCTGAGCTTTTCTTTCCTCTTTCAGAACATCTTTGATGGAGCCAACTGCTCTGTGGCGTTTTTCGTTTACTTCGCGAATTACGAAGCGAACTTCCTGTTTCAGCAGCTGTTCCAAAGCTTCGTTTTTAGCAACGCCAGACAGGGAAGCAGGGATGAATACTTTAACGCCTTCAGTGATAGCCAGAACGCCGCCTTTAACAACATCAGTAACAACACCAGAGAGAACTTCGTTGGTGCCAGCAGATTTCATTACTTTTTCGAAGCCAGCCTGAGCATCCAGACGTTTTTTGGACAGCATAACAGTACCTTCAACATCGTTTACACGCAGAACGATGAATTCCAGTTCGTCGCCAACTTTAACGATATCTTCTGGTTTCAGGTTTGGGTTGCTGGTGAGCTCGCTCAGTGGAGCGTAGCAGGTGTGTTTGGTACCGATGTCAACGGAAATCTCGTTTGGTGCAATACCGGTAACGATACCTTTTACCTTCTCTCCTGTATATGTACTTTTGAAGGATGCGTTCAGCATCTCCTCGAATGTCATTTCATCCAGATTTTTTTCAATCTCGCACATGGTTTTTCGTACCTCCTTAATTATACCGACCGGTGTTGAAGCACCAGCCGTGACACCGACCCGCATGCCGCGCTCGAAAGGAAAATCCTTTAACTCTGCTGCAGTTTCCACCCACACGGTGGTGCAAAAACGACTGCAGATCTCGGCCAGCTTTTTCGTATTAGACGAATGTTTGCCGCCGATTACGATCATGACATCACTTTCAGCAGCAAGATCTGCCGCCTCAGTTTGTCGAGTCAATGTAGCTTTACATATTGTATCAAAAATTTTTGCATTTGTACACAGTTTTTTTGCGATTTCAACGCATTTTTTCCATAGATTTGCGTTAAATGTGGTTTGCGCCACCAAAATCCACTGTTTTTTTGACATTTTGACCATAGTTTCCGCTAAATTCTGGAGTTCCTCTTCCGTTCGGAAGGCCAACCAGTCGGTTTTACAGTGGCCAATAATGCCCTGTACCTCTGGATGAGATACATCACCAGCGATCAGAACACCGGTATCCAAATCCTGTTCAGCAACAATATTTTGAATCTTTTTCACATAGGGACAGGTGGCATCAATGTAGGGAAGACCTCGTTTGGTCAACTCATCATAGACGCTTTGTGCAACGCCATGAGAACGAATGATGACACTGCGCTGTTCCATCATTTCATCGATCGAATCTACGGCATCGGCACCTTTGGCTTTCAGGTCTGCAGTTACCTGCGGATTATGGATAATTTCGCCGAGAGTATAAGGTTTTTGTCCTTGCTCCAGCTGCTGCAGCACCGTATCCACAGCCCGGTTGACACCGAAACAGAAGCCGGCTGTTTTTGCGACTGTAACAGGCATCTATTTGTCCTCCTCTGCTTTTGTTTCCACCGGTTTTGGAGGCAGAAGAGACAGTTTTTCCACAGCTGCCCGAATGATACGGGTAGCTGCTTTCAGCTCACGAGGGCTCTGACTGTCTGTGAAGCCAAGAGTTTCGTATGGGATCACTTCGCCCACATTGACAATAACATGGGAGCGGAATTTTTTGCCGTTAAGATA
>JAGALG010000057.1 GCA_017848075.1 Oscillospiraceae bacterium
ATGTCCTGAATCTCGACGCCGCTTTCTGCACGGATCATCAGACAGGAAACCAGATTTTCCGCTTCTCCGGCTTCACCGAAGGTTTCGATCCATTTATCGCTGTGTACGATTTCGTTGGCGGTCTCGTAGGTCATGAAGACGCAGGCGTCGTAGCTGCTGCGGGTGGCTTCCAGCTGGCCCACAACTTTGTAAGGTTCATTGAAGAACATGACATTGCCGTCTTCTTCCGGGGTGATTTTAGAACCGACGATAACCTCGCCTTTCTTTGGCAGTTCGATGCCGTCATCCTTCAGCCAGGAGGTCACAATGAAGTCTGTCTCTGGGTCAAAGGCGATCAGCTGAACGGAAGTGGAGCAGCAGTCAGCTGCCAGTGTTTTCAGATACAGCTGTGGGGAGGCCTTGGCAATACCCTCCACGGTCAGGATGCTGTCCACCCACTTGCGATCGAAGGTGAAGGAGCTGATTTCGCCCTGGAAGAGGGCGTCGGACATATCCTTCTCATATTCTTCCGGTACAACAATGACATGGGCACCCATGCGGTTGGTGGTCTTTTCCAGACTGTCGGACAGGCTATCGGTCAAAACGCTGCTTAAAAAGAGGGAAGCTGCCAGCATGAACACGAAGAAGATCATGCACCAGCTGCGAACGGGACGCCGTTTCAGGTTTTTCAGAGCAATGCTCTGGGTTACAAATCCTTTCATACCTTTTTACTCCTTGCTGATGAGGGTCAGACCCTGCAGAACGATGGCAATGGCGGACAGACTGTGCGTTACAGGGAAGGTCAGCATTTTGCAGGCCATTTCCGGTTTTGCACAGCCGCCGATGATAACAGTGGGGATCAGAATGGCACAAACGGCCAGCGCCAGACCAACGATGGACAGAACCTTGCGGCTTTTTGCTTCTTTGGACAGCAGCTGCAGCAGACCGATCAGCGCAAGAACAGCACCGACAACGATCAGAGCTTTACAGCTCCAGAAGCATTTCATAAATTTCTCGGTGGTTGGGCAAGGCTGGAAGAGGAACTGTGGACCCAGTGCCAGCAGTGCACCCATGATCACTGTGCCGATGGCTGTGATTTTGTTTTTCATAATGAGGACTCCTTTTTGTTGAATTTTGATGAATCCAGTATAGCAGAGCCATCTTAATCCCCAATAAATGCTACCTTAATATTTATTAAGGTAGAGAAAAGAAAAAGTTCCTGCCCCAAAAACGGGGCAGGAACTTCGTTTAGTTGTAGTAAAGGGGCAGACGCACAGTGAAGCAGCTGCCTTCGCCTTCCTTTGATTGGACTTCAATGCTGCCGTGGTGATCTTCCACGATCTGGTGGGCGATGGCCAAGCCAAGGCCGCTGCCTTTGCCGCCTTCTTTGGTGGTAAAGAAGGGCTCGAACAGGTGAGGGAGGGCTGCTTCCGGAATACCGCAGCCGCTGTCCTGCACTTGGATCAGCATGGTATCCTGTTGGGTATGGAAGCGGATACTCAGCAGACCACCGCTGTTCTCCATGGCGTGGAAGGCATTGATCATCAGGTTGAGGAACAGCTGGGACAGCTGGGTTTCGTTGCCGTAAACTCTACAATTTCCTTCCAGGGAGGAGCTTCGCTCGGTGCTGACGCCGGGCGGGCAGGCGGGGAGAGCAACATGGAGCACCGTGTCAATCAGCTGCTCCATATCCAGCAGTTTCTTCTCCTCGCTGTTGTTTTTGCGGGCCAGCTGGGACAGCTGG
>JAGALG010000058.1 GCA_017848075.1 Oscillospiraceae bacterium
ATGGAGTCATCATGCACATCAATATCGATAAAATCATCGTTCCATTCGATATCAAGGGTATCGCTGTTCAGTACCGCGCCAATATCAGCACCCCACGCCCAGCCTACCAAACAGAGGAGCACACCGACCAAACAGCAAGTCATCGCAATTTTTGCCAGTAATTTTAAGCCTTTGTTCATGGTCTACACTCCTTTCTTCTGAGCCAGCCGCTTGATTACAGCTGCTACAGCATAAACAATACCAAACGCAGCCAACAGCACCATGCCCAGCAGCAGAAGTCCTGCGCCAACGCTGAAAATTGCTGTCGGAATACTAATAAACAGTACTTTCACCGCTGCTGTCAGCAGTGCGAAGCCCACTGCAGCCAATACAAACAGCAGCACAACAGTCAGCAGAAGGAAAACGAAAACCAAAACCAGCACAACAACGATCAGCGGAATCCAAACAGGAGAGCTGACTGTCGCGAAAACTCCAACCAAAAATCCCGGCAGACAGCCTTTTCGGCTATACTGCTGTGTCGGCATGGAGTGATTGCGTTCTTCATAATCTGCAATAATGCGGGCTGCCGCTTCTGCCGGAGAACCCAGCTCAGCCCAAGCCGCCGCGTCATCGCCGCACTCGTCAAAATATTCCCGGTAATATGCCATGGCTGCCTCCAGCTCTTCCGTCGGAAGGTGGCCGATCCGGGATCTTAATTCACGAAGGAAATCATCTCTGTTCATACCCACTGCCTCCATTCATTACCTCATCGATTTTATCACGGAAGCCATTCCATTGCTTCCAGAATTCGTTGAACTGTGTACGCCCTGCCGCTGTAATGCGGTAATAGCGACGATTGCGGCCCTGATAGGGCTGATCATAGGTTTCCAGAAAACCATCCTTCTGCAGCCGCCGCAGGACGGGATATAGGGTGGATTCCGACACATCCATGATCTGTTTGACTTCCTGTGTCAGCTTATATCCATAGGTATCTTCCCGATGGACAATGGCCAGCACACAGGCCTCCAATAATGCGGAGCCTAACTGGAATGCCATGTTTCTTCCTCCTTTGCTCTTCTTTATCTATATTATATTTCGTATAATATATATTGTCAATATAATATTACAGAGTTCATAAAGAGTTCAAAAACTGCCAGAGGCTTCCTCTTTTCAAGGATCCCTCTGGCAGTTCTTTTTATTTACACTGTTCGATTATTTTTTCTACGGTATCGCTGAGCTCCCCTTGATTGCTGACAATCAGACTGCTAACAGAACGGTAAATTTGATCCCGTTTTTGAAAGAGCTCGTAGAGCTGCTCCTTGCTGTTCTTCTGCACCAAGGGTCGATCGCTGTCTTTGATGCGCTGGTAACAATCCTCAAAGGGAACCTCCAGATAGACTACACAGCTGCCTTTCAGCGCCTCCTGAACAGCCGGAGACAGAACGAAGCCTCCGCCAGTAGAAACAACAGCTGGATGACCGGTGGACAGCTTCTGGGCCATCTGGGCTTCCAACTGACGGAAATAAGCCTCCCCTTTCTCTGCGAAAATTTGAGGAATAGGGCCGTGCTCCCGCTCAATCAGCTCGTCCGTATCCAGCAATGACCAGCCCAAACGCTTCGCCAGTGTGCGGCCTACCGTGCTTTTTCCTGCTCCCATAAAGCCGCAGAGGAAGATCGCTTTTTTCATAACAGTACCTCCTCCATCTCCTGCAGAACCTGTTCTACCTGTTCCTCTGTAAAGCGCTGTCCGTACCAAATTTCCTGTGCAGCAGCCGCCTGCCATACCAGCATAGGCATACCGCCGCAAACACGGCAGCCCGCCGCTTTTGCCTCTTGCATCAGGCGGGTCTCCTTCGGGTTATAGATGCAGTCAAAGACGGCTTTTACGGAGCGAAGAACCTCACAGTTTACCGGCATCGCATCCACTTTCGGGAACATTCCCACAGGGCTTGCGTTGATCAGCAGGTCAAAATCGCCATTCAATGTTTCAGATGCAACCACGGCCACTTCGTTTCCTGAGATCGCAGCCAGCTTTTGCTGCAGTTCCATCAAATCCTTGTGGGTTCCGGCTTGAAGCTCCTGCACCTGCTGGCTGCGAACAGCCAGTGTCAGCTGACAGCCCCGGTAGGCACATTCCGTCGCAAACATACGGCCTGCTCCACCGATACCTACCACACAGACCTTCCCCTGAAGCGGAATCCCGGCTGCCTCCACACAGCGGACAAAACCAATGCAGTCCGTGTTGTAGCCGATATGCTTTCCATCCACCTTGGCCACCACATTGACCGCTCCATGCTTCTGAGCCGAAGCATCAAAGCCATCCAAATATGTCTGAATATTCCGCTTATGTGGGATCGTCACATTAAAGCCATCCAGCGCCTTCAGCTTCGGCATAGACAGCTCCAAATTCTCCATCGAGATCTCTAATTTATCATATTCCATGGGCTCCGGCATAAAGCGGCACAGCTTTCCGTGCAGCAGTGGGGACAGAGTATGTCCCAAAGGATAGCCCAGTAAACCAGCGTATTTCATGGCAAAAACGCCTCCTTTTCTTGACTATAGCATAATCGGAGCGGACTGTGCAATGCTTTTATCGCCTAAACCACAGGAAAAAATTCCTTTTTTCTCCTTGACAGCAGCTCCCAGTCTGTGTTATAACTTTTTCTGGCTCAAAATAGACTCTTCTGTATTTTGCATATTTCACGAAAATGGAGACTTATTTTTTCCATTGATTTTCAAATTAAGTATTGATTTGCGCTATGAAAACAGGTATCATAATTTTGAGCCGTGTTCCGAATAATGGAACTATTTTTTGAAGGCCGCGATGGAAAGGAGGATTACACATGGACGCTCTGGAAAAGATCATCGATATTCTGTGCGAGCAGCTGGACCTCGACAGAGAACAGGTGACCGAAGATTCTGAGATCATCGACGACTTGGGTGCTGATTCCCTGGACATCGTAGACCTCGTTATGACTCTGGAAGACGAATTTGACACCGAAATTACCGACGAAATGATCGAAGGTATGAGAACTGTTGGCGATGTTGCCAGATTTGTAGAGGAACACCTCTAATCCAAGCATATTACCGTCCGAGTTTTTCTCGGACGGTTTTTTTCTTACGAAAAATCCCCGCCGGACTTGAGAATAATCCGGCGGGGATTCTGTTTTCCTTAGTTTGCTTTATGACCGTACCACAGAGCTGCACCCAAACCGGCGCCACCGATGATATTGCCGATGGTAACCGGAAGCAGGTTTTTTAAGAAGAAGTTCCCCCAGCTCAAGGCAGACAGGTCCAAACCGGCTTCCACTGCCAGCTGTGCGTACTCCGGAACAGAGGCCGCAAACAGTCCGGCCGGCACATAGTACATATTGGCAACGCAGTGCTCAAAGCCGCAAATCACAAAGAGCGCAACCGGAATATAGGCACCCATGATTCGTCCGGCAGCATCCTTGCCTGTCAAGCTGACCATAACACCGGCAGAAACCAATACATTACAAAGGATACCCAGCACCAACCCATTGGGGAAGGAGATGCTGCATTTCGCAATAGCTGTCCGAATGGCCTGTACCGCTAAGCCCCCTGCAGAGGCGTCAAACTGGCCGAAGTAAGCACAGCCTACTGCAACCAGCAGTGCGCCTACAAAGTTGCCCAAATAGACTACCAGCAGGTTGTAGAGCATTTTCTGCCAAGTGGTCTTCTTTTCCAGAACGGAAATGGTGATCAGACAGTTTCCGGTAAATAACTCCGATCCAGTCAGGACAACGATGCCCAAACCAAACGGAAACAGCAAACCACTGATGAGTCTTTGGAGAGAAACATTGGCAAGAGCGTGGGTTGCTGTCGCTGCGGTTGCTCCTCCAAGGGCGATGGTCATACCCGCCAGAATGGCCAGAACAAACAATCTGCCAAAGGAGCGTTCGCTCTTTTTCTTACCGGCATTTGCATAATTTTCGACATTTTCCCATGGTGTAAATAAATTCATGGAGATCCTCCTTCTATAATGGACCGGATCGCACCCAAACAAAAAGGGCAATCCAGCTTTATCAAAACTGAATTGCCCAGACGGTCGGCTTATTTCTTTTACACTTCCCCGCGGTACTCCGCGACTTCCGTCAGTTATGTAAAAGCGGCTGTTTTCGAAACAGCACAATGATGTAATCAAATAATAGCAAAGCAACCAACGAAAAGTCAAGGACTTTTCAAGCCTCTTTCTTAGAACAGACCGGTAATTTTGCCGGTGGAATCCACATCGATCTTCTCAGCAGCCGGAACTTTTGGCAGACCAGGCATGGTCATGATCTCACCGGTGAGAGCAACGATGAAACCAGCACCTGCAGATACCTTCAGGTTGCGAACCTGAACTTTGAAGCCTCTTGGTGCACCCAGCAGAGCAGCATTGTCAGAGAAGCTGTACTGGGTTTTTGCCATACAGATTGGCAGGTTGCCGTAGCCCAGCTCGTTGAGTTTTGCCATCTGTTTTCTTGCGCCTGGGGTCAGCTCTACGCCGTCGCCATGGTAGATTTTCGTAACGATTGCATGGAGTTTTTCCTCGATGGATGCTTCGGTATCGTAGGAGAAGGTGAAGTCGTTTGGCTGCTCACAGAGGCGAACCACTTCATTTGCCAGCTCGATACCACCGTCGCCGCCTTTGCCCCATACTTCGGACAGAGCAACATGAACGCCCAGCTCTTTGCATTTGTCTTCGATCAGCTTCAGCTCTGCTTCGCTGTCGGTTGGGAAGCGGTTGATCGCTACCACTGCAGGCAGTTTGTAAACAGAGGTGATATTCTCTACATGCTGCAGCAGGTTTGGCAGACCTTTCTCCAAAGCTTCCAGATTTTCGTTGTTCAGATCAGCTTTTGCTACCCCGCCGTGATGTTTCAGTGCACGAACCGTAGCTACAACAACAACTGCTGCTGGGTTCAGACCTGCCATACGGCATTTAATATCCAGGAATTTCTCTGCACCCAGATCTGCGCCGAAGCCAGCCTCGGTTACAACATAGTCACCCAGCTTCAGAGCCATACGGGTTGCCATGATGGAGTTGCAGCCATGTGCAATGTTTGCGAATGGACCGCCGTGTACGAAAGCAGGGGTATGCTCCAGAGTCTGTACCAGGTTTGGTTTCAGAGCATCTTTCAGCAGCGCACACATTGCGCCTTCTGCTTTCAGCTGTCTTGCGGTAATTGGTTCTTCTTTGTAGGTGTAGCCTACAACAATATTGCCCAGACGCTCTTTCAGATCGTCCAGATCTCTTGCCAGACAGAGAACTGCCATGATCTCGGAAGCAACGGTGATATCATAACCGTCCTCACGAGGAGTACCGTTCACTCTGCCGCCCAGACCGTCGGTCACGAAGCGGAGCTGTCTGTCGTTCATATCCACGCAGCGTTTCCAGGTGATACGGCGTGGGTCAATGTTCAGAGCGTTGCCCTGATAAATGTGGTTATCCAGCATTGCTGCCAGCAGGTTGTTTGCAGCGCCGATTGCGTGCATATCACCGGTAAAGTGCAGGTTGATGTCCTCCATCGGAACAACCTGTGCGTAACCGCCACCTGCTGCGCCGCCTTTTACGCCGAATACCGGGCCGAGGGATGGTTCACGCAGTGCAACCACAACATTTTTGCCAATCTTCTTCAGACCGTCTGCCAAGCCTACAGTAGTGGTGGTTTTACCTTCACCGGCTGGAGTTGGGCTGATGGCAGTTACCAGAATCAGTTTGCCGTCCGGTGCATCTGCTTTTTCCGTCAGCATGTTGTAGTCCACTTTTGCTTTGTAGTTGCCATACTGTTCCAGATATTTCTCGTCAATACCTGCAGTTGCCGCAATATCGCGGATATGGCTCATTGTTGTTTCCTGTGCAATTTCGATGTCGCTTTTGTAACCCATGGAACATTCTCCTTTTCTTACATTCGAGTTGATGTGTTTTCTCAAACGAAAAGACGCAAGGGAGCAGATCCGTGATCTGGCATCCCCCGGCCATAAGGCCGATTCCACTGTTTCTTTGCCTTTTCCGATGGGCAGTCCGATGTCATTGCTGCTCTCCCGCCTGTCCGCTTAACAGGTTCGATGCTTTTGAACAGGGTGCCACAGAAGGGTGCTGCGGAGTCCGAACAATTACTGTGATACAAACTTTTTTCTTATGAAAGAGAAAAATAAAAAGAAAAGGGATCTGTTCTCCTTTGCTTTTGTCCATGGAACCAACAAGAAGCCCGTCCGGGAGAAATCCCTTTTTCTAAAAATCACAGTTCAGATCAAGTCTGAAACCCTGTTCAAAGTACGAATCGCCACAAATATGGTGGTAGTTTGTGCAGGACGATTCGTGTCAGCGGAAACTGTTTGCTGCATGGCAGGGGGAAGCCCGTTTCTGCTGCTCTGAACAGCAGCACTGAAACCCTGACGACGAACCGACAAAGGCCGGCCGGATGGCTGCTGCAGCAACTGTTATTCCGCGAGAATGCCGCCCAATGAATCTGGGCTGACCGCACTTTTAATTATACTGATGGGAAGGATTCCTGTCAACGGCTCCCAGCGGAGTCCAAACAAAATTTGATCATAGCGCACAAAAGCCGCCCCGGACTTTTCCGACGACGGCTTCATTTTCTCTATTATTGTGCTTTTTTTATCGAATGAACCGTTAGTACCCCATCGGAAACACGGAAGTGAATATCGTAACCGGCAAAGACCAGTCCATAGATCCGCTCCGGGTCCTCCTGATAGGCCGGTCTTGGGTCCTGAGAAAGAACCCCCAACAGTGCCTCCCGTTTGTCCTCCGGCAGCTGTTCCAGTATTTCCTGGGGAATCTCTACTTCCACATGGTAGTCCTTCTTTTCCGCTGCAAAGCCTCC
>JAGALG010000059.1 GCA_017848075.1 Oscillospiraceae bacterium
CCCTTTTATGCAGGAACATATTCCTGCATAATTCTACTCTAATCACGAGGAGGATCGAAAGATGAAATTACGCAAATGTTTGTCTCTGCTGCTGGCAGGCGTGATGGCAGTCAGCATGGCTGTACCTGCCTTTGCAAGCGAAACAGAGACAGAGGAAGAGGGCAGCTATCCTGTTATGCCAATGATCGAGGATGCGGAAGCTCCGGAGCTGGTGAGCATTACCCTTGATACAACAGTGGTGGAACCGAATGGTGAAATTCAGATGACCGTAGTCGCAAAAGATGATATTTCGGGTGTGAATGATGGTTATGTAAATTTCCGCTGCAGCGAAAGAGAAAATGGAATTAGCGGCTGGTTCCATAGCGATGAAAACAGCTATGATGAAGAGAGCAAAACATGGATCATGACCGGCACTATAAATATCAGCGAATATGAGCTGGAAGGTCTGTATGAAATTTCCGATGTTGTACTTTGGGATAAAGCACAGAACGATGCAATCTATTACAAAAAGGCATATAGGGACGAACTCCCTCTTCCGGAATCTTGTGCAAATCTATCCTTTACGGTCAAAGAGAATATTACGGAAGACAGTACGGCGCCGGAATTACTGGATATTACCCTTGATACAACTGTAGTGGAACCGAGTGGTAAAATTCAGCTGACTGTGACGGCAAAAGATGACCTTTCCGGTTTGGATTATGGCTCTGTGGACTTCTATTGCAGTGAAAGAGAGCATGGGATCGATGGCTGGTTCAATACAGAAGAAAACAGCTATGACGAAGAAAGCAAAACATGGACTTTAAGGGGAACCATCGAAATCAGCCAGTGGGCTTGTGCCGGAGACTACAAAATTGACTCCATCTATCTTGATGACCGAGCAGGAAATCATGTATGGTATTATGCAAATGTGGACGAGGGTATAGATGCTCTCCCGATCCCGGCTTCTTGTGCTGATCTGTCCTTCACGGTAAAGGAAAATCCAACAGAAGACTGCACTTCTCCGGAATTGGTGAGCATTTCTATCAATAAAGAAAGCGTAAAAGCACCGGGCCAGGTACAGGTTACAGTCAGTGCAAAAGATGATCGTTCCGGATTTGAAGGCTTTTTTGTGCGTTTTTACAGCAGTGCAAGAGAAAAGGAAATTGAGTGGAGTTCCTATAGTGATGATGTAAGTTATGATGCAGAAACAGGAATCTGGACTTTGACTGACGCCATTGAAATCGGTGAGTATGAGCTGGCAGGTTTGTACGAAATTGAATATATTCAACTGAGAGACAGAGAAGATAATGTTCACACCTATTCAAATGATACTCGTAACGAAAAGAATCGCATCCCGGCCCCTTACAATAAACTGGCCTTCTTTGTAGAAAACACCAGCGTTGCTGTAGGCGACATCGAATCCTCCACTGCTGATGCAGGGCTGGCAAGTCGTATTGAAACCGAAGTAGCAGACAACGGCACAGCCTATATTCACTATGGTCAGGATGCAACTCTCCCTGCAGAGGTATTCACTGCTATTGAGGGCACCGACAAAGAAGTGGTTCTGATGAGTGAAGGTATCGAGTGGGTCTTCAACGGTCAGGATATCCAGAGCGAAAATGTAAAAGAAATTGATCTGGAAGTGGGCATTGAACGGGATCGCCGCTCCGAAAGCGAAAATGCTGATGAAATTGAGGATGCACTGGATAAGAAAAACTCCATCATTGTAAGCTTCCCGCCAAACGGTAAACTGCCGGGTAAAGCAACCATCCGCATTAAGATGGATCATGTATTCCGTGATTATTTGGACTATACTCTTGGTGAAAACAGCCTGTATGTGTATTACTATGATAATAGCACAGGTAAATTCGTAGAAGTTGCTGCTGGTATTTCTGTAGGCGATGACGAATATTTGACATTTGAGATCGACCATAACAGCGATTTTGTCATTATGAATGGTGCATATAGAAAAAATGAGCCACAGAAACCGATCGTATCCGTGGAAGAAGAGGAAAGCTATAAAGTCAGCTTATCCAAATCTTATGAAAACGGTGAAGTAAAAGCAGATATGAAATCTGCTACCCGTGGTGAGAAAGTATATCTGACCGTAAGTCCGGATAAGGGCTATGTTCTGGATTCTCTGACTGTGACAAACAGCAAGGGCGAGGAATTGAAGCTCTACAAGGAGGACGGCAAATATTACTTCCGTATGCCGGAAGGCAAAGTGAGCATTGACGCAGAATTTGTAAAAGCAGGTTCTGTGAGCACAGAAACAGAAAAAGAGAACCCAAGCACCGGTGCAGATGACTTTGTTGCTGCTTCCGTTGCATTGGCACTTTGCTCCGCAGCCTGTGCCTTTGCTCTTTGTAACAAAAAAGTATTGTAAAAAAACGCTCCCGATTCAATCGGGAGCGTTTTTTATAGTCCGGTAAAAGCGTAGAGCACCGCAATAATCAAGGCGGGCAGCAGATTTGCTACACGGATTGTATTTTTCCAAATCAGATTCATACCGACGCAGAAAATCAGCACAGAACCAACCAAAGATAAATTCTGCAGGGCTGCATCGGTCAGCAGAGGCTCAATCAATTTGGCCAAAAGAGTAATCGAGCCCTGAAACAATCCAACAGGGATGGCCGAAAACAGACAGCCCTTTCCCAGGGAAGAAGCCATAACCAGAATAATAATAAAGTCCAGCAGTGCTTTGGCAGTCAGTGTGCTGTAGTTGCCATAGATGCCGTCCTGTACAGCACCAACGACAGCCATTGCTCCGATACATACGGTCATGGAAGCGGTGATAAATGCATTCAGGAATTGGTTGTCCTCCTGATTTCCGCTCTTGTCCCGCAGCCAGCTGCCGAACTGCTCCATTTTCCGATCCAAATCCATCCACTCACCCAGAATCGCACCAAGAGCAATGCTGACGATCAGCATCATAGTACCACCGGAAGCTAATGTCGTTCCTTCCACACGGAGCATTTGCTCCATGACTCCAGCAATGCTGATAAACAGTACACAGATTCCCATTCCGCGAATCAGCGTTTCCTGACAGCGTTCATTTAACTTTTTTCCGCCGATCAGTCCAATGCCTCCGCCCAAAACAATGGCGGCCATATTGATGATCGTTCCAAGTCCAATCATGTGATCACATCCTTTTTCTGATGTAGAAATAATAGCAGAGTGGTTACACTTTGGCAAGTTAAATTGGAGAGATTTGGATGGCATTTTTTTATTTTTATGGAGAAAATAAAAATAATGAAAAAGAAAGGAGCGATTGGATGAAACATTCTGTGAAACTGGCTTTTGTTTCAGCGGCCTTTGCTGCTACTTTGCTGGCACAGCCGGTAAAAGCAATGGAAAATCGTGTGGAGAGTTTTCAACTGGAGCAGGGGGCTCTGCATTTTACTTTAGAGGAGCTGGAACAACGCCTTGGACTTCGGGAAGGAGATCTGTTGGCACTGACTGTGCTGCTGCCGCCGGAAAAAGGTCAGCTTCTGATCAGCGGCGTTGTTGTAGAGCGAGGGGATACCCTTCTGCGAAGGGAATTGGAAGAGCTGTACTATGTGCCTGCCAAAGGCGAAGAGGATGATTGGTTTGCAGTCCTTCCGGTCTGCAGTCAGGATCTTTGTGCTGTGTTCAATTTGAAGGCTTAATAAAGAAGCTCCCGAGGAAAGGGAGCTTCTTTTTACAGCAATTTTTCTCTTAGCGACAAGAGGATTTTCTTTTCCCGACGGGAAACCTGCACCTGCGTCATACTCAGCTCCTTGGCAACCTGAGTTTGTGTTTGTCCTTGGAAGTAGCGCAGGAAGATCAAGCGCTGATCTCGCTCTTCCAGCTGGGACAGCAGTTGGTTCACGGCAATCGAGTCAGACAAGGCCTCCTCCGGAGAATGAACTGGCAGATCAAATTCTGCATTATCTTCTTCATGGGTCAGGGACAGAGGTGGTGCGGAGGCACAGATTGCCTCAACCAGTTGTCCCTCCTCAACTTGAAGGATCTGCGCAAGTTCCCGGACGGAGGGCTCCCGCCCTCGACTACGAGTAAAAAGATCTCGCTCCCGGTTGGCCTTCAAAGACAGTTCCTTTAGGGAGCGGCTGACTTTTATGGTACCTCCATCCCGGAAAAGGCGACGGATCTCCCCAAGGATCACCGGGACAGCGTAGGTGGAAAAACGAACGCCTCGCTGATGGTCGAAGCCATCGGTGGCTTTGACCAGACCTACACAGCCGGCCTGATACAGGTCATCGTACTCGATGCCCTTTCCTTTGTAGCGCTGAGCGCAGGCATGCACCAGTCCAAGATTGCTTTGAATGATCTCTTCCCGGGAGGAATCAACGGTGCTGTTCATGGGCTTCATCCTTGGAACGGATCTGTCGCTCCAGAGTTACGGTCGTCCCTTTTCCCGGTCGGGAGCTGACGCGTAGTTTATCTGTCAGGCTTTCCATCACAGCGAAGCCCAAACCGGCTCGCTCCTCCTCCGGAGCTGTAGTGAACAGCGGTTCTCTGGCCTTGGCAATGTCTTCAATACCGCAGCCTTTGTCCTGTACTTTGATTACAACCCGATGGTTTTCATATAAGGCAGTTGTCACTGTGACTTTTCCGATACAATCCCGATAGCCATGAACGATGGCATTGGTAACGGCCTCTGAGACAGCAGTTTTGATATCCATAAGCTCATCCATGGCAGGATCCAACTGGCAGAGAAACGCTGCCACAGAGGTACGGGCAAAAGACTCGTTGGCAGAGCGGGAATCAAAGGTAAGCCGCATGGTGTTGATAGCTTTCATGGTGAAATGACCTCCCAATATGTGATTGCCGGCTTAGAATTTTGCCAGCTTGTCCATGCCGGCGATTTGCATGACTCGCCGGATAGAGGCAGAGAGCTGAGATAAGCGGACGATTCCGCCCAGCTCCTGCATAAGTTTATAGCGTCCCATAACCAGGCCGATGCCGGAGGAATCCATAAAGGTTACACCGCCGAAGTCTAAAATCAGCTCTGTGGGTCGATTTTGGAGAGCCATGCGGTCGATCTCCTCCCGAATGGCTTGAACACTGTGATGATCCAGCTCACCAAACAGCTGAGCGGACATATAATTTTCCTGCACATCAATGGTGACATAGGTTTTATTTGCTGCCACGATTACCCCTCTTTTCTATGGTTTCTGTTCATAGAATAGCTTGTCCAACCTGAATTTTTGGGCGCAATCTGTCGATAGATCCTTAAAAAGGCGCAAAAAAAGAAGCCCTCCCATTTGGGAGGGCTATAAAACTTACTCAAAAGATTTCAGAGATTCCAGGATCTTGGCCATGCGTTCTTCGGCTTTGGCCAGTTTCTCGCGTTCTACAGCGATTACTTTTTCCGGAGCTTTTGCAACAAAGCCTGGATTATTCAGTTTACCGGAAAGGAACTTAATATCTTTCTCGCAATCTGCCTTTTCTTTATTCAGACGAGCGATCTCTTTTTCATGGTCTACCAGCTGAGCCAGTGGAATGAAGATTCTTGCGCTGGAGGTGATAACCTGTACACAGGAATCTGCATCGAAGTCTTTGCTGAAGTCTACTGCATCAGCCCAAGCCAGTCTTTCCAGGAAGGCCTGACCCTGACGGAATACCTCTTCAGAAGCAGTCTCGATATGCAGAGTTGCTTTCTTGGAAGGTGGTACATTCATTTCAGAGCGACGGGCACGAACTGCTTTGATCGCATCCATTACTTTCTCGAATTCCTGCTCTTCTGCGGAGAAGTTCAGCTCTTCTTTATAAACAGGCCAGTTGGAAACCATGATGGATTCGCCTTCATGTGGGATTGCCTGCCAGATTTCCTCGGTGATGAATGGCATGAATGGGTGCAGCAGCTTCAGGATACCATCCATCAGATAAACCAGTACCTGACGAGCTGGATCAGCAGCTTCGCCGCCTTCCCACAGACGGGTCTTGGTCAGCTCTACATACCAGTCACAGAAGACATCCCAAATGAAGTCGTAAACTTTACCCAGTGCGATACCCAGCTCGAATTTCTCCAGGTTATCGGTTACATCTTTAACCAGGCTGTTGTATTTAGACAGAACCCATTTATCTTCGATAGCCAGCTCTGCAGGAACAGCGACCTTCATGTTTTCGTCGGTGATGTTCATGAGAATGAAGCGGGCAGCATTCCACAGTTTGTTGGCAAAGTTACGGCTTGCCAAAACTTTATCGTCACTGAAGCGCATATCGTTGCCTGGGGTATTACCATTTGCCAGAGCAAAACGCAGAGCGTCAGCACCGTACTGATCGATAATCTCCAGTGGGTCGATACCGTTGCCCAGAGATTTACTCATCTTGCGGCCCTGCGCGTCACGAACCAAACCGTGGAACAGAACGGTATTGAATGGAACCTGTCCCATATGTTCCAGACTGGAGAATACCATTCGGATTACCCAGAAGAAGATGATATCATAACCGGTAACCAAAGTGCTGGTTGGGTAGAAGTATTTCAGTTCTTCCGTATTGTTTGGCCAGCCCAAAGTGGAGAATGGCCACAGAGCAGAGGAGAACCAGGTATCCAGAGTATCCGGATCCTGATGAACATGAGTGCTGCCGCATTTGGAGCAAACATGGACATCTTCTTTGGATACCATGACTTCACCGCAGTCTTCACAGTAGTAAA
>JAGALG010000060.1 GCA_017848075.1 Oscillospiraceae bacterium
ATATGGATATCAGCGCAATTGATGCTCAGGCTGCCCAAGCCGCTCTTGAGGTGCTTACAGAGCCCTCTGCAGATACAAAGGAGTATCGGAGGCTGTTGGTGGATACCTATCTGGAAAAACTGATTGAAGGTCTTAAAGAAGCAGAATGTTCCGAAGAAAAAAGCAGCTTTGAGCTGCAGCTGGTCAAAGAAAAAGGACTGTGGATGCCGGAAGATCTTTCTGCCCTGATTGAGATGTTGGGACAGCAGATCTGGCGATAGCACAGCTTGTGAAAAGAGAAAAACAGTGGTACAATATCCATAGAAATGAAATGGGAAAGGAAGCGATACCATGAGTGTCAGCATCAAATGCACCAAATCTCCGGAGCTGACTCCGGAAGAATTGGCCTTGCTTCAGGAAATCAAAAACAGCCGTCGTTACGCAGTAGCAAATTTTGAATTGCGCAGCAGTCAAAATGATGAGATTTATACCGGTGCCATGGAGAATGTCCATCTGCTGGATAAGGACGAGGAAATGACTCCGGTAGTAGAACGGGGCGAGCTGTTGGAGCAGCTGAAAGAAAAAGGTCTGATCGTCTTGAATTACGAGTTGGGCGTTTATGTGAAAAGCGATTATGTGATCTTTAAAGAAAGCCATCTGTGGGCAGAGTTGGAGACTGCAGTGGCTGAAGCCAAAGAGCAGAACTTTACCTTTGATCTTTTGCATATGACCAAGGGTTTGGCAGAGCTGACCGTAAAGGGCAGTTACGCTCTTTCTAAATAAAACAAAAACAAAAAGCCGCATTTCTTATGCGGCTTTTTCCGCAGAATAACACCCGGGGAAAAGATGGCATAGCATGATACAGCGAAGGAGGCGGAACCATGATCTATCATAATATTTTGGAAGCGATGGGCAACACCCCGATGATTCAGCTGCAGCGCATGGTAGACGAAAACAGCGCCAGAGTGCTGGTGAAATTTGAAGGACTGAATGTGGGCGGTTCCACGAAAACGAGAACAGCCTTGGCTATGATTGAAGAAGCGGAACAGATGGGGTTGCTGCAAGCGGACTCCATTATTGTAGAACCTACCAGTGGTAACCAGGGCATCGGTTTGGCTTTGGTTGGAGCAGTGAAAGGGTATCATACCCGCATTATCATGCCGGACTCTGTCAGCGAGGAACGGCGCAAGCTGGTTAAAATGTATGGTGCAGAGCTGGTCTTAGTCCATGATGAAGGCAATATCGGCAAAGCCATTGAAGAATGTCTGGCACTGTCCCAAAAGATGGCCCGGGAGGATCCGAAGGTATATCTGCCGCAGCAGTTTGATAATCCTGCCAATCCAAAGGCACATCGTCTTGGAACGGCCAAAGAAATTCTGGAACAGGTAGAAGGCCCGATCCATGGCTTCTGCTCCGGTTTTGGAACAGGGGGCACAATTTCCGGCATTGGTCAGACCTTGAAAGAGAAAAATCCGGATATGGAGATTTGGGTTTTGGAGCCGGAACATGCGGCTATTCTGTCGGAACAGCCAATCACCTCTCATTTGCAGATGGGTATTGGCGATGGAGTGATTCCACAAAATCTTGACACCAATATTTATGATGAAATTCATATCATTACAGATGAGGAAGCCATTGCGACAGCCCGTCAGCTGGCAGCCAAAGAAGGAATCCTTTGCGGTATTACCAGCGGAACGAATGTAGCTGCAGCTCTCAAACTGGCGAAAAAGCTGGGTAAGGGCAAGACGG
>JAGALG010000061.1 GCA_017848075.1 Oscillospiraceae bacterium
ACCATAGCAAAAAATTGCAATATTTCTATTACCTCTTTTACCCTCTACATTTGTTGATTTTGGGTATTGCAAAATTTTTGTAAATTCCAATTTGTCGAACTCATATCAACGGCAGGCTTTCCTTGCTTATGATTTTATACATACATCATACGCATTGTACGGCAAGTTCCTAGTTGATAGATATGTATGATATATGTACATTTCGGCTGGATTGATTTTATTACCGCCAAATAGGGATTGGTTCTCTGTACAAGAATAAAAACTAAATTGCCATATCATAACGCACCTACGTCATGGTATGGCAATTATTTTTACTGATATATGTTTATAATTGTTGACAATGTTAATACGATATGGTACTGGCATCTCCACTTTGAATGTGATAAACTATTTATGTCTTTCACGACAAAACCTCCTTTTGCTTTGAATGCGGTCGGCAAACCTACATTCATTTTAGCAAAAGGAGGTTTTCTTGTATCTAAAGACTTTTTATTCCACCTGCAGAGCAGGTGGTTTCTTGTCGCTTACAGCAGACCCAGAAGCACCTGCATCAGCAGGCTGACACAGGCAATGCCAACCCAGCAGCAGAAGCCCATGAGAATCGGCTTGCCGCCGGTTTTGATCAGCTTCACAATGTTGGTGTTCAGACCGATGGCAGCCATAGCCATGATGATGAAGAACTTGGACAGCTCCTACAGCGGTTTGAACAGGGAGGCATCCACACCAGCCATGGTGCAGACAGTGGTGACCAGAGAGGCCAGTACGAAGAAGAGGATAAACATCGGGAAGACTTTTTTCAGGCTGAAAGCCTTGCCCTCGCCGCCCTCTTTTTTCGCTTTGCTGCTCTTCCACAGAGCCAGAACCAGAGTGATCGGAATGATCGCCAAAGTACGGGTCAGTTTTACGATGGTGGCAATATCCAAAGTGTTGGCACCGGGATGGAGGCCGTCCCATGCGGTGGCTGCCGCCGTAACGGAGGATGTATCATTGATGGCAGTACCGGCAAAGAGGCCAAAGCCCTCGTTGCTCAGGCCCAGCATGGAGCCCAAAGTCGGGAAGATGAGCGCCGCAATCACATTGAACAGGAAAATAACCGAAATCGCCTGTGCGATCTCCTCATCATCAGCGCCAATAACCGGAGCGGTCGCTGCAATGGCGGAGCCGCCGCAGATGGAGGAACCAACGCCCACCAAAGTGGAAATGTTGGCCGGCATCTTCATCAGCTTGCAGAGCACAAAGGCAATGATGAGAGAGGTGGAAATGGTGGACAGAATGATCGGCAGGGACTGTGCGCCGACTTTTGCGATCTCGGACAGGTTCAGGCCAAAGCCCAGCAGAATCACCGCATACTGCAAAATCTTTTTGGAGGTGTAGGTAATGCCCTCTTTGGTTTTGGTCTTATCTTTTAAAATCAGGGTCAATACCATACCGGCCAAAATAGCGAAGACCGGGCCGCCGATGACCGGGAACTGCTTGCCCAACAGCCAGCAAGGCAGAGCAATCACAAGGCAGAGCAAGAGGCCGGGCAGACGCTGTTTCATTTTTTCCATAAATCGTTCCTTCTTTCTTTTTCTGTTCTGAAAAAACAGTTGCTTCCATAGATTGATTATAGCATCTTTTTCCCGTAAAATAAATGTATAGAAAAAGAAAATCCCGCCCATGGAGGTACTTTATGTTTTCTGACCTGATTTCCATTGAACAGCCCAGCGATGATGTCTGTCTGTTTTGGTTTTCCGTCCCTGAGCCTTATGTGACTTCTGTCGCTGCTGTTCAGCGGGGCGAGCACTGCCTTGTGATCGACAGCTTCTGCGGCTCTTATTATATGGATCCCATCCGGCAGGAGCTGCAAAAGCGCTTTTCCCCCAAACGCTTTTCCCTGCTGAATACCCACTCTCACTATGACCACATTTGCGGCAATTACAGCTTTGCCGACTGCCCGATTTACAGCAGCAGCCTGTGCAAAGAGCAGATCCTCCGTAGCTGGGAGACGCAGCTGGAGGAGGATGATGCCGTCTTCCGCGGTGTCAAACAGATGGTATTGCCCAATATTCTGGTGGATGAAGCCCTGGAGATCCTCCCGGATCTGTTTCTTCTGCCCACACCGGGCCATACCGCCGATTCGATTTGCCTGTGGGATAAGAAAAATCGCTTTCTCTTTGCCGGTGATATGGTGGAGCGACCGGTGGTACAGCTCTGCAATCGCAATCTGAACGCCTATCGCCATAGCATTGCTCAACTGCAGCTGCTGCAGCCTCAAGCGGTATTCAGCGGTCACTGTCTCGATCACGACCCTTGCATTTTGCAGGAGACGGCCGATTATTTAAAGGCCCTTGCTGAGCAGAAAGCCCTGTCCTTTGACGACCCGACCGCCCAATTCACCCACGAAGCCAACCGAAAATTGCTGAATCTGCCATAATAACTGTATTTATGAGTCTGACGAACCCGTACAAGCCTCCCTCCATAGAATGGTAGTGTCGGTTCCCTTCCGACAAATTCTTACAAGGAGGTCATTCGTATGATCTATCGTCCCTATGAATGCGGCGGCTGTGGTGAGGAGCAGGGCTACGGCCACAAACAGAAGCCCTGTTGCTGCTTCCCCTTCTGCTGCCAGCCCTTCCCCGGCATGCCCGGCTATCCACCCATGCCTCCACAGCCACCGGTGACCGCTCCCCTGAGCATTCTGACCGCTGCCAACACAGCGGAGCAGACCGTTGCCGAAGGCGGCACCCTGCCTTTTGCGCTGAACACCGTCAGCTACGGCGCAGACATTGTCCACACTCCCGGTACTGCGGTTTTTACCATTACCACCCCCGGTGTGTACTATGTCAGCTTCCATGCTGTTGTCAGCCCACCGGAGGGTACCCAGCTGTCCGACCCTGTGGAACTGGAGCTGACCCTCAACGGCACTGCTGTGCCCGGCGCTGCTTCCAGCCAGACCTTTACCGCTTCTGATGAAGTGGCTACCCTGTCCTTTAACACTGCCATCACCGTGACGACCGTTCCTGCTACCCTCAGCATTTCCGCTCCCGGCATCAGCGTGACAGTGACCGATTCCGCCCTGACCATTCAGCGTCTGGGCGCTATTCCAAGAACAAGCACACAGGCATAACAAAAAAGGCCTCCCCAAGCGGGGAGGCCTTCTCTTATGTTCTCGGTATTACACCATGGTGAATGGATCGAGGATCTTGTCGATTTCTTCTTCGGTGTACAGGCCGCTTTCTTTCAGCAGGTCACGAACAGATTCGCCGGTTTTGATTGCTTTTTTCGCAATGTCAGCGGATACTTTGTAGCCTACGGTTGGGCAGATAGCGGTGATGATACCAACGGAACCGTCAACCAGTGCACGGCAGCGTTCTACATTAGCGGTGATGCCAACAACACAGTTGTCGATCAGGGTCTCAACAGCGCCTTTCAGAGCGTTGATGGACTCGAACAGTCTGTGGTAGAGAACTGGCTCTGCGTAGTTCAGTTCCAGCTGACCAGCTTCAGCAGCCATGGTGATGGTTACATCGTTACCCATGATCAGGAAGCAAGCCTGAGAAACAACTTCTGGGATAACTGGGTTTACTTTACCTGGCATGATGGAAGAACCATTCTGTTTGCCTGGCAGGTTGATCTCCTGGAAGCCGCAGCGCGGGCCAGAGGACATCAGACGGAAGTCGTTGGACATTTTGGACAGGGAGATAGCAGCGGTTTTCAGAGCTGCGGAAACATATGCATAAGCATCCAGGTTCTGAGTGCCATCGATCAGGCATTCTGCTTTCACCAGTGGGAGACCGGAGATTTTAGCCAGTTCTGGAGCCAGAGCTTCTACATATTTTGGATTAGCGTTCAGTGCAGTACCAACAGCAGTACCACCCATGTTTACGCCGTACATGCCTTCCAGAGCAATGTTCAGACGAGCGATGTCGCGTTTCACAGCTCTTCTGTATGCGCCGAATTCGGAACCCAGACGGATCGGAACTGCGTCCTGCATCTGAGTACGGCCCATTTTGATTACATCATGGAATTCTTCTTCTTTTGCAGCCAGAGCAGCTTCCAGACGAACCATTTCTGCGATTGCTTTTTTCAGCAGTTTTGCGGTGGTCATTTTAGCAGCAGATGGGAATACGTCGTTGGTAGACTGTGCTCTGTTTACATGGTCGTTTGGATGAACGATGGAGTAGTCGCCTTTTTCGCCGCCGAGGATCTCGATAGCGCGGTTAGCGATAACTTCGTTCGCAGTCATGTTTGCAGTGGTACCTGCGCCGCCCTGTACAGGGTCGCAGAGGAACTGATCGTGGAGTTTGCCTTCCATGATCTCGTCGCAAGCCTGGCAGATAGCGTCTTTGATTTTTTCATCCATTTCGCCTACCATGCAGTTGCAGATAGCGCAAGCTTTTTTGATTTCAGCCATGGAAATGATGAAATCTGGCTGCATTTTCTGTCCAGTGATCTGGAAGTTTTCGGTGCCTCTCATGGACTGTACGCCATAGTAAGCTTCTGCTGGTACTTCTTTGGTGCCGATGGAGTCGGCTTCAATACGGTATGCCATAATGCTCAACCTCATTTCATAAATTTGTGATACTTGTCCAAAAATGACGCAAACCTTGCATCGTCACCTTCATTATAACAAGCCATTTTCCAAAATTCAATCCCTTTATGAAACTTATCTTGCAAAAATTCTTAATTTGTCATTGATTTATCGAACTTTTTGCAATATAATGGACTTAGGACCGGATGATCCGGTGTTGAACAAAAAATAAGGAGGCTGTATTAGCATGACTCTGAAAGAACAAGCTCTGAAACTCCACAAAGAGGCACAGGGCAAAATCTCCATCGAATGCAAAGTACCAGTAAACACCAAAGAGGACCTGTCTCTGGCTTACTCCCCAGGTGTAGCAGAACCATGCATGGAAATCTACCATGACTATGACAAAATCTACGACTACACCGCAAAAGGCAACCTGGTTGCAGTTGTTACCAACGGTACCGCTGTACTGGGTCTGGGCGATATCGGTGCAGGCGCTGGTCTGCCAGTAATGGAAGGTAAAGGCATTCTGTTCAAATCCTTCGCTGGCGTTGACGCTTTCCCAATCTGCCTCAACACCAAAGATCCTGAAGAAATCATCAGAACCGTTAAACTGATGGAACCAACCTTCGGCGGCGTAAACCTGGAAGATATCGGCGCTCCTGACTGCTTCTACATTGAAGAAAAACTCAAAGAGATCTGCGATATCCCAGTATTCCACGATGACCAGCACGGTACCGCTATCGTATGTGCTGCTGCTACCA
>JAGALG010000062.1 GCA_017848075.1 Oscillospiraceae bacterium
AAATAAGCGGCCACTACTTTCGGATCATTGGCCACTTCGTATGGTGTGCCTTTGGCAATGATGCGGCCGTAGTCAATGGCCACAATGCGCTCGCAGAGGCCCATGACCAGACTCATATCATGCTCGATCAGGAGGATCGACAGACCTTTTTCTTCCCGAATCCGGAAGATGGTATCCATCAGCTCTGCCGTTTCCGTCGGATTCATACCGGCCGCCGGCTCGTCCAGCAGCAGGACCTTACAGCCGGTGCCCAAGGCCCGGGCAATTTCCAGCTTTCTCTGCTGACCGTAAGGCAGATTCTCCGCCAGCTGATCCGCATATTCGTCCAGACCCACTGCCTGCAGCAGCTCGTGAGCCTGTGCGTTTACTTCTGCCTCCTCCCTCCAGTAGGAGCCCAGACGGAACATACTTTTCATCAGATTGTACTTCATTTTATGGTTGAAGGCCACCTTGACATTGTCCAGAACCGTCATTTTCTTAAACAGACGGATATTCTGGAAGGTACGGGAAATACCGGCCTCCACCATTTGGTGAGGCTTTTTGCCTACCATGGACTGGCCGTTGAGGCTAATGCTGCCCTCTGTTGGCTGATACACACCGGTCAGCAGATTAAAAACGGTGGTCTTACCTGCGCCGTTGGGGCCGATCAGGCCCACCAGCTCATTTTCGTAAATCTCCAGTTCAAACTGGTCTACTGCCTGCAGACCGCCAAAGCGGATCCCCAGATTTTCAACTTTCAGTACAGGACTACTCATGGACAGCATCCTCCTTTCTCTTGGATTTCTTTGGCCCTTTTCCTGTCAGCCGATCGACAACACGGGTCAAGGAGAACTCGTAGCGACCAAACAGGCCGGAGGGTTTAAAGAGCATCACGATAACCAGTGCCACTGCATAGAGCAGCATACGGTACTCGGTGAAGTCACCCAGCACCTCACGAAGCAGCTCCGGCAGAATGGTCAAACCAACAGCGGCGACAATAGAACCGGTCAGGGAGCCCATACCGCCAAATACGACGATAACCAGAATATCGATGGATTTGTTGAATCCAAAGGTCTTGGCCGTCAGGGAACCAATATAGTGAGCGTAAATACCACCGGCAATGCCTGCAAAGAAGGCGGCGATGGTAAAGGCCATGATTTTATAATAAGTATTGTGGATACCAGCCGCCTCAGACGCAATTTCGTCCTGGCTGATGGAAATAATGGCTCGGCCGTGGCGGGAGCGACCCAAAGTAAAGAGCAAAACCACAACCACTGCCGTGATCCAGAAAGTCATGGGCAGAGAAGCCATGCGCTCAATGCCGCGCAGACCCTGTGCACCACCGGTAAATTGGAGGTTTTCGATGACAACTCGGATGATCTCGCCAAAGCCCAATGTGATGATCGCCAAATAGTCACCCTTCAGTCGGAGAACCGGGCCGCCGATCAGAAGGCCAAAGAGAGCGGCTGTAATGCCGCCCAGCAGCAGAGCCACCAGCAAAATTGCTCCGGAGGCCAAAGGGGAAGCAGTGGACAAGGTTTCTGCCAACGCTTTGGTCAGCAGAGCTGCTGTATAAGCGCCGATGGACATGAAGCCCGCATGACCCAACGCAATCTGGCCCAGTAAACCGGTGGTCAGATTCAGCGATACGGCCAAAATAACATTGATAAAGACCGTCATCAGAATACCCTGATAGTAACGATCCAAAATACCGGCAGACATCAGACCCAGCATAGCTGCATACAGGCCGATCATGCCGATCAGGTTGATGACATAGGAACGAAGATTCTGTTTCATTGCTGTCACCTACACTTTCTCGCCGACATTTTTGCCGAAGATGCCCTCCGGCTTGATGATCAGCACCAGGATCAGAATACCAAATACAACGGCGTCCGACAGCTGGCTGTTGATGTAAGCCTTGGTCATACTTTCTGCCAGACCAATGGCGAAACCGCCCAGCATGGCGCCGGGGATGACACCGATACCGCCCAAAACCGCAGCAATGAAGGCTCGCAGACCCAGCATAGAGCCCATGTAAGGGTCGATCAGCGGATAAACGGAACCATACATAACCGAAGCAACCGCTGCCAGACCAGAGCCGATGGCAAAGGTCATGGAGATGGTACGGTTGACGCTGATACCCATCAATGCCGCCGCCTCACTGTCCTCAGATACGGCACGCATAGCGCGGCCCAGCTTGGTTTTCTGTACAAAGAGGTACAGTGCCAGCATCAGAACGATAGACAGTACAATGGTCAGAACGGCCAGACCGCTGATCTGGATGCTTCCGATGTGCAGATCGTCCATGCGGAATACTTCCGGGAAGGGGCGGGGAGAAGAGCTGAACAGTACCATGAACAGGTTCTGCAGCAGCAGGCTGACTGCAATGGCGGTGATCAGCGCAGAAATACGAGGGGAGTTCCGCAGAGGCTTGTAAGCGATTTTTTCCGTCACAACACCCAGCAGAGCGCAGGCTGCTACCGCAACGAAAACGCAGAACCATGCCGGCAGACCGATGGCAGTCAGAGCCGGGATGGCAAAGAGGGCGGCGTAAGCGCCTACCATAATAAAATCGCCGTGGGCAAAGTTGATCAGTTTTACAATACCATAAACCATGGTGTAGCCCAGAGCAACCAAAGCATAAATGCTGCCTACCTGAAGGCCGTTGATCAGATGCTTAATGAAGGT
>JAGALG010000063.1 GCA_017848075.1 Oscillospiraceae bacterium
CCCCTGCATTTGCAGGGGCTCTTTTTTATGCAGAAATAAGAAAAAAGCGTGCCCCATAAGGGATACGCTTTTGCTTTTTAGTGAAACAGCGGTGGATACCAGCTGTCGCCGGTCGTGTAGCTTTCCAGACCATCTTTGGTTCCTGTAAAGAAGAACAGAGAATCGTCCGCATAGCTGAGGCCGGTGCTGGACTGGATGCGGGGAACAATACTCATTTCGCCTTCCAGCTTAATGTATGGACTCAGGTCAGCAGTGAAGGCCAAACAACTGCTGTTGCCCTTCATGGAGTCTGGCAGCTGACTGTTTTCGATGGCTTGCGGATATACGGCGCCAATAACCACAGAATCCCGGATCACGGCCAGGTTAATGGACTGGAGCGATTCCAGAAGCTCCGTACTCTGTGGATTGGAAACGGTGAAGTACAGCAGATTCTCACTATACTCAAACTGGCTGTAAATATCAAAGGCCAGCAGGGTTTGGCATGGAATGGATGGCAGGGTTTCCTGCTTGATGGCATCGCCGCTGGTAATAACGGTACTGATGTCGATGGTCTCGCAGTATGGAACCACACAGGAAGCCACAAATTCCGAACCGTTCTGCACCGCTTCTTTGGAGAAAGAACGACCATTGGAGATACAGGTAACGGTGATCTTGCTATCTGTATTGTATTCCTTTGGGGTCAGAGTGGTGGTAACCACCAGACCATCGGCAGAGTAGCTTACAATGGAATTGCTTTCAGAGAACAGGCTGGCCTGTCGCTCCAGTTCGTCCTGCATGTTGCTGCTGATCTGAGACAGCTGATTTTCATTGGAGGACAAGGTCTTCTGCATCGTGCTTTGGGAGCTGATCAACTGGCTCATTTTATCCTCAATGGTACGATTCAGAGTCCATGTGGAGAACAGGTTCGCAGCCAGCAAACCGGCAATGATCAAAGACAGATAGGGCTTCAAAGAGTCCAGAAACTTCATATAAAATACCCCCTTCCTCTGCAGGACAGTCGCCTGCAAAAGGATTCAAACTCACTTCTTAACAAGTGTAACACGGAGAAATGCTATCGTCAATAAAGGAATAAGCTAAATTTCTTCGTTATCCGTTTCTGTCGTCAAAGGAAGCAGATGCTCCAAAGGCTGCGGGAACTCGCTGTAGGCTGCTGCTAACATTTGGGCGAGGGCCGGATTGCTGTCGGCGGCATACAGATCCACGGGAATATCCAAATAGTCCAGATTCACACGGCTGACCAAAACAGAGGGGCTTTCCGAGGCACAGCGGCTGACGATACCGCTCTGGGTGGCCCGTGTGGCCTCGTATGGACCGTAAATCCCTGCTTTGCCAACGAAACGGAAAGAGTCCAGCTGCCCCACAAAATGGGAACAGAGAGCGTACAGAGCTTGTTCCTGACAACGGGACCAAGGGCCACAGCGTTCGGCCACTTCATTGTCCTGATGTACCGGACGGAGTGGGCACAAGAGGATCTGTGCGCCCAGCTGACGGGCGGCCTTGGCTGTTTCATAGAAGAAGGAGTCCTGACCGGGCAGAATGGCCAAACGGCCCAGAGGGCTGTCACAAAGCTCCAGCTCCTCGCCGGGACAAATGCCCAGTTCCTGTTCCAAAGGACTCAGGAAGAGCTTATCCTGCTCCAGAACCGCCTCTCCATCGGGGCCGAAGAGGAAGCAGCGTTCATACAATTTACCGCCGTTGGCCAGCAGGGTAGAGCCGGCATGGATGTATAGATGGCTGCGATTGGCAAGGAGTGCAAAGGTATTATAATAGCAGCTGAACAGCAGTTCCGACAATTCCTCGGAGAAGTAGTTCAGGATATTGCGGCAGTCTTCCAGCTTCCCTTCCTCAAGAGCATCGAAGAAGTCCTCACCCATTTCCCGGAAGGTAGGCGAGATCAGCAGAGGCAGCAGCCCCACATATTCAGGGAAGGAGACCAGCTGAGCGCCATGCTCCTGGGCCTGCGCCACAATTTCCTGCAAATGCAGGATGAAGTCGCTGAGAGAACGATAGGGCCGCAGCTCCATCTGCACAGCCGCCAGCTTGATGTTGGCCTTGTTCACATAGTTCAGTTCGGTGGAAGGTACCATGGGGTGGGCACGAAAGACCCGCTCGATGGCGCTGGGATCCAGTTTGTTGCTTAACAGGAAGGCTGCGGAGCGATATTTCAGTTGTTTCATGCTGTCCCTCCTATTTCTGACTGATGATGGAGCTGTAGCGCTTGCAGAAAACAGGATTCAGCTTTTCTGCAATAGAGCCGCCCATGGCGCTGCGCTCCAGCTTGTGGAAGAATAATTTACAGAACAAATGCTGGCTGTGCTCCGGCTGCACAAGGAAACCAGTACCGTCAGGCGTGATCTCCCACGGGGCGGCAACAGCAGAAAAAGCATTGCTGCAGCCGACAACAAAGAGGCCGTTCTGCTGAGCGGCGGACCAAATACCGGTGGTAATACGCTTTGGCTTAAAATCGTAGGAATGAATATACTGGGAGGAGACAACCAGATCAGCGCCCTTCAGCTTGGCAAGGCGCAGCAGCTCCGGATAGTAAATATCTGTATCCACACAGAGAAACAGGTTTCCGATCGCAGTTTGCATGACATGAACGGAGGAAGCAGGTTCCACTTTGCTTTGCGTGGATAAGTTACGATGCAGTGCTCCCTGATAACCGATGATAGCACCGTTGGGGTCAAAGAGACAGAGATAGAGGCGATTGTCTACCATAAAGCGGTGGGGCACCAAATAAACCTTGTATTCCCGGGCGTAGTTGCTGCAATATTTCAGATAAGCCTGCAGGTCACCGGCAGGGACAGAAGGCCGGTAATCGGAAAAGATCACCAGATCACTGAGCGCTTTCGGTTTTTCAAAGGCTTCACAAATGCAGACGACGGTTCTTGCCACGACAATTCCTCCTTTGGTCGCTTGAGTATCTACCGTTAAAAACGAAGTTTACAATTATTATAGCAAAGATTTGCAGAGATGGAAAATAGTTTTTTGCAGGAAAAAGAAAAACGGCGGCTCTTTGGAGGAGCAGCCGTTCTTTTTAGTTTAAATAGTGGAAAAACAATTACAAACTGTAATTTACAGAGAGAATATTGAGATTTCCACAGTTTCAACGGAGTTTTCAACAAACGGACAAGTTGAAATGTGTGAAAAGGAGTGGAACAATGTCGGATTTAGTCCTTTCTTAGCTGAGCAAAGAAGTTGGTCAGCAGGGCACGGCACTCCTGGGCAAGGATGCCGGAGCGACAGAGTGGGTTGTGGTTGAAGGGCATGACGAAGAAGTCTGCCACGGAACCGCAGCAGCCGGCCTTTTCATCCTTGACACCGTAGACTACGCGGCGAATCCGGGCATTGATGATTGCTCCGGCGCACATGGGGCAGGGTTCCAGCGTCACATACAGGTCGCAGTCGGTCAGACGCCAAGTGCCCAGCGCTTTGCAGGCTTCTTCGATAGCCAGCACCTCTGCGTGGGCAATCGCGGAGGAATCCACCTCCCGGCGGTTGTAACCTCGGCCAATGACTTGATCGTCTTTTACCACAACGGCTCCAACAGGGATCTCTCCCAGCTGGGCGGCGATTTGGGCCTGCTCAAGGGCAAGCCGCATATAGCTTTCATCACGGTGCAGATAAGAGGGCATAATTACCTCCCATAAGGATTAAATCGGAACAATATTACTGATGGTAAATAAACCGAGAACCACCAAACAAATCACCATAGTCAGTGAGGAGAAGAAAGTGCTGTATTTTTTCTTTTCCGTGGACAGGGTGGAGGAACGGCGCAGCTGGAACATGTTGGGGTGGTTCCGCAGCAGAACCAGGAGACCAACAATGCCGACGATCAAGTACAGCGAGTAGGCCAGCAGCATGACCAGATATTGCTGCTCAGCGGAGACCAGATTCAAAATACCATTCAGCAGCATGACCATACTGTTGTTCAGTACATGAATGCAGACGCCGGTCCACAGGGAGCCGGTGCAGAGGGTAAAGTAGCCGATGACCAAGCCCATAATAAAGGCATTGGGCATCTGCACCAGATTCATATGCACAGCGGCAAAAAGCAAAGAAGACAGCAGCAGAGCAAAACAGTCACCAAAGCGGCGCAGCAAATTCAATACAATACCGCGGAAGACGATCTCTTCTGCCAGTGGTGCAATCAGCGTCAAGTTCAGCAGGAAGAGGAAGGCGGCTACCGGATCCTCCGGGAAGGCAAAGTCTGCCATAACCGGCTGCACGCCGAACAGGGACAGGAAGGTGGAGCACATAACGGAGGCTACATAGCCGATCACACTGACAGCCAGTGCAATAAACAGGGCCGGTAGTGTAATGGAAGCCCGGAACGGTCGGAAGGGTAGGATTTGCCCAGAGGGAAGCCGGCAGATAAAGAGCAGCAGCAGGAAAGGCAGCAGCAGAGCCAGATTACCGGAGATCATGTCCACCAGCTGAGCGACAACAGGAGACAGCACCGTGCCATCGCTGTAGAAAACCATATAGGGGTTAAAGACCTGGAAAATAGACAGAACGACAGAGGGCAGTGAAAAGGAGAAAATAATAAAGAAAATGGTGGCGAAGCCAATACCATTGGAATACCAGTGGAGCAGACGCCGTTCGGTGATCACCGGCGGCGCTGGGGCAAAGCCCCGTCCTTCCACATAGGTATAGCTGTCCGCATCGTTGGGACTGTATGGCAGAGGCGTACCTTTATTTCGGTTGTAATGCGTCATAAAGATCCCTCGTTTCCGAAAAGATAAAGGAGGACGGCAGCCGCCGCCTCTTGTGTTTTCAGTATAACACTTTTTGGCTCGGGAGTTGTGAACTTTAGTTGAACTTCATCAAAACAAGCCATAACAGCGCTCCCGGAAGAATGACAGGAAAAAAGGCTTCGGGTCTACCGAAGCCTGTGAAAGACGGTCAGGATCCTTACTGCTGTGCTTCTTTTCTCAGGTATTCCTGTGCACGGCGGATCAGATTTTTATCATTTTTGAAGGTAACCA
>JAGALG010000064.1 GCA_017848075.1 Oscillospiraceae bacterium
ATATGAAGCTGGATGGTTTTATTAGGAATCATGGCTTCCTGGGGCTGCACTGTGTTGGTACACAGGTCAACGGTATCATCGACAACTACGGCGAGTTGGCAGGCATTATGTCAGAGGTCGAAATGCGCGACGGTCAGCCATATGTCGAAGCGATCGATGTCTACGGCAGCATCAATAACTTTGGCTACATGAGAGGCAACTTCCGCGTACAAAACAGCGGCCACATCTCCGGCAATGCAGTAGAAAACAATAACGCATATACACAACAACAGCCCCGCTCGCAGGAGCGGGGCTGTATGATACTCTATCAAAGTAAAGATTTTATGGAGAGACACCGACAAAGGAGAAAAACTTTGTCGGTGTTTTTTAGCGCAGAGGCGCCATTTTTACCCCTAAGCAGGGAAGGGTTTTCGTCTGTGTACAAACGGTCGGAACATACATTGTCTTGGGGGTGAGAAGATGGAGAGCATAGAACAAGCCGTGTTTCAGGTGCTGGTCGATCACTTATGTGATGTCGGTCTCATATCAGAAAATACTTGCACGAGGGCAAAAGAATTGGTACATTCGGTGATCGTTTTGCCGGAGTTTTTTCGCTATTCTGCTGTACTGACACAAAATGGACTCTCCGAGGAGGCAAAGACAAATGAATATTCTGAAGATCCGCAATGAAATGAGAAACGGCAGATCGCTGTATGATCTGCCGCTGCGGGTAACCTTTTATGCGCGGGTGTCCACCGATCGTGACGAGCAGCGGAATAGTCTGGAAAATCAGGTGCAGTACTACAGCGAGCTGATTCAAAGCAAGGCAAATTGGAGCTTTGTGCCGGGATATGTCGATGAAGGTATCAGCGGAACCAGCACCAGAAAGCGTGACAGCTTCAATCGAATGATTGCTGATGCGAAAACAGGTAAGTTCGATTTTATCATCACCAAGGAGATCTCCCGCTTTTCCCGAAGCACACTGGACAGCATCAAGTACACACAGGAGCTTCTGGAACATGATGTGGGTGTGTTTTTCCAGAACGACAACATCAATACGCTGGATTCGGACAGTGAATTCCGTTTGGTGGTCATGGCAGGCGTTGCACAGGATGAAGTGAGAAAGCTGTCGGAGCGCCTGAAGTTTGGTTTCCGGCAGGCGATCCGCAATGGACATGTGCTGGGCAACGACAAGCTCTGGGGCTACGACAAAAAGGATTGCATTCTTACGATCAATGAGAAAGAAGCACAGGTGGTACGGCGTATTTTCGATCTCTACGCCAATGAGAGATTGGGGATTCGGAAGATCTCACAGATTCTGTTTGAGGAAGGTCACTGCAGTCGCCGGGGCAACGCCTTCAATGAGGTGACCATCAAACACATTCTCTGCAATCCCAAGTACAAGGGCTGGTACTGCGCCAACAAAAGCCGGACGGTGGATTATCGCAGCAAGCGGAAAATCTTTTTGGATGAGGGTGAGTGGGTCCTGTATCAAGACCCCTCCATTCCGGCGATCGTATCGGAGGAGTTGTGGAATCGAGCCAACACTCTTTACAAAAGCCGCCGTCAACATTCCATCGAGCACGCCAGCGCCGCAGAGTACCACAACAAATATCCCTACAGCGGCAAAATCATTTGCGAAGAGCATGGCAGCAGCTTTCATCGAAAGGAGCTGAAAAGCAGCAAAGGCGTCAAGGAAGTCTGGCATTGTCGAGAGTATTGCCGCAAGGGAACGAGCGGTTGCAGCACACCGCAGCTGAAAAGCTCCGAGCTGGATGAAATCATGGCGAGCGTCTTTCAGCAGCTGGTGAAGGATAAAAATACCATGATCGACTCTATTTTGCAGGTGCTGAAGTCGGTCAACGGGGAGCAGAATGACGAAAAGGAAAAGCAGGCGATCCAGCAGAAATTGTTCGGGATCGAGGCGAAAAAGGATCGGCTGCTGGAGCTGAGTCTGGCAGATGCCATCTCCGTGGCGGAGTTTAAGCAGCGCAACGATGCCCTCAATGGGCAAATCAAAGAGCTGCAGGAACGGCGGAAAATCATCGAAAGCGAAAAGGAAAAGCGGCAGTCAACAGAGCTGGAAATGAAGAAAATCCGTGCCGTTCTGGAGCAGGAGTTGTCCTTCAAAAATGGCGTAAACTCGTCACTTGTAACGACAATTCTGGATAAAATCATCGTGAAAAAGGAAAGTACAAAAGAGCGGGTGGAACTGGAGATTCGTCTGAAGCTGGGGGCGTCGTACGAGGCCCTCATTGACCGGGAAAAATCTTCTTTCTGCTGTAAGCCTTTTTAATAATGTGAGCCACCAGCCGCAGGTTGTGTTCGATCAGCTTGTTTTTGGCGGCAGTATCTCCCTCTTTGACCCGAAGCAGGCAGTCTCGCTCCTCCTCTTTGGAGAGGGGCTTGGGGAAGGAGCCGATGGTGGTGATGTGCAAGGCGAAAAAGAGCATATTGGACAGGGCAAGCAGCAAAAGGGCAGGCGTCATAGAGCAACATCCTTTCAAATCAAATACTGTTCTTATCCTATGAAAGAGCCGGCCTGTTCGGTGCATGGACGAAAATCGGGATTTACAGTGAGGTCAGAGTCGTGGTACAATAACTGTAAAACAGTTATTGTATGAAGAAAATGCAACAAAGACAGGAGAGCTTACAATGTTGGAA
The DNA here is from genome assembly GCA_017848075.1 of Oscillospiraceae bacterium. Taxonomy (GTDB): domain Bacteria; phylum Bacillota; class Clostridia; order Oscillospirales; family Ruminococcaceae; genus Negativibacillus. Next base: position 2,644 of record JAGALG010000064.1, read on the forward strand.
CTTGGTATGAAAGCCCCCAATTTTACACTGCAGGATAAACAGGGAAACTGGATCAGCTTAGCGGATTTCCTCGGCAAAAAAGTAGTCCTCTACTTCTACCCGAAGGATAATACCCCCGGCTGTACCCGACAGGCCTGCGCCTTCGCTCAGAGCTATGAGGACTTCAGCGCCCGTGATGTGGTGGTCATCGGCATCAGCAAGGATTCCGTAGCCTCTCACCTGAAATTCGCCCAGAAATATGAGCTGCCCTTTGTGCTTCTCTCCGACCCGGAGCTGACTGCCATTCAGGCCTACGGCGTGTGGCAGGAGAAAAAGCTCTATGGCAAAGTCAGCATGGGCGTTGTCCGCACGACCTATCTGATCAATGAGGAAGGCATCATTGAAAAAGTGATGCCGAAAGTGAAAGCGGATACCAATGCTGCCGAAATTCTGGCCTACCTGAAGGGCGAGGCATAGAATATGAAAATCATCGTTTCACCGGCGAAGAAAATGAGGGTGGATGACGGTCTTGCCTGGCAGGAGCTGCCCTATTTTCTTTCAGAGACAGAAACACTGTATCAAACTTTGCGGAGCATGACGCCTGCGGAGCGACAGAAGCTGTGGAAATGCAATGACCAGATTGCCCAGCAGAATAACGAGCGCCTGGAGCGTATGAACCTTCGGGGAGATCTGACCCCGGCTATTTTGTCCTATGATGGGATCCAGTATCAGTACATGGCGCCCTCTGTGTTTACGGACTGGGAGTTTCGCTATGTGCAGGAGCACCTGCGTATCCTGTCCGGCTTTTATGGCCTTCTGAAACCTATGGATGGCGTGACACCCTACCGTTTGGAAATGCAGGCGAAGCTGTCTGTCAACGGGGCAAAGGATCTCTATGCCTTTTGGGGAGATCGCCTGGCCCGCAAACTCTGCGAGGAAAGTGACTGCATCATCAATCTGGCCTCCAAGGAGTACAGCCAGTGCATTTCCCGCCATCTGCCGTCGGGGCTTCGCTTTGTCACCTGTATCTTTGGCGAGGAACAGAAGGGCAAAATCGTCGAAAAAGGAACCCTCTGCAAGATGGCCCGGGGCGAGATGGTTCGCTATATGGCGGAGCAGCAGATCAACGACCCGGAACAGCTGCGGAACTTTGAGGGACGCAACCATCGCTATGCGGCTGAATATTCCAGCCGGGATCAGCTGGTCTTTCTGCGGAAGGAAGAAAGCTGCAAAGAAAAGGAAAACGACAACGAATAAAGAGGAGAAGCACTATGCTGAGACAATTTCTGGCCATCGCGCTGGCCTTTTCTCTGATGCCCCTGTGGAGCAAGAGAAAAATGGGCTTTGGCCCCATGCTGCTGCTCACAGGTCTGATATTAAGCCTTGTGGCAGGACTGGCGCCCATGACCATTCTGCAAAATTTCATTTTGATTTTTACCACTCCATCTACGCTGAAGACCATTATCGTTGTGGTCGTGGTGGGTATGCTGGGAGCGCTGATGAAGCGCTACGGCATTCTGGACAAAATCGTGGAGGAGCTGAAGGTGCTGATCAGCAGCCAAAAAGCCATCATCACCGTTCTTCCGGCAGTGATTGGTATGCTGTCGGTTCCGGGCGGAGCCGCCCTGTCCATTCCTTTTGTGGATAAAATCGGTGAGGATATGAAAATGCCCGGTGAGGTTCGAAGCGTGGTCAATCTGTCCTTCCGGCACATTGCCATGTTCCTGCTGCCTACCAGCACCAGTATTATCATGGTGACCACGGTTCTGCCGGGAGTGAATCTTTACGGTCTCATTGCTATGAACCTTGGCTTTGTGATTTTGATGCAGAGTACCTCCTATTTCCTCTATGTGAGAAAATACCCGGATGTCAAAAGCAGCTCTACGGAGAAAAAGGGCCCGGCACTGGCAAAGCTGATGCTGTACCTGTCCCCAATTTATATGGTCGTTGTGTTTAACGGCCTGTTTGGTATTGAAATGTACCAGTGTGTGCTGCTGAGCTTGCTGATCATTCTGCTGCTGTGGGGCCGCAAGGATGTGAAGGACTACGCCAAAGTCGCATGGAAAGGCATCAGTCTCAGTACGGCTTTCATGCTGGTTGGTGTTTACTTTGTACAGAACACGGTAAAAAGTCTGGATCAGGTGATGGCCGGCGTGACCACCCTGTTCAATCAGGCCTCCGGCTTCAGCGTTCTGCTGGTCATTGCAGCCGCTGCCGTTCTTTTCGGCCTGACAACCGGATTGTCCATGGTACCCCTGGGCATCATCCTGCCGCTGGTCAACAATCTGCCTCTATCGGAAAACGCCAAGCTGATCTACTGCTCCTTCATCTTTGTCTGGAGCTTCATCGGCTATTATTTCTCCCCATTACATATGTGCCATCTGCTGACGGTAAAGCATGTAGGCTGCGGCAACGGACGGGTCTACAGGGAATATTCCAAGCTGATCCCCTGTCTGGCGCTGTACAGTTTCATCCTGTTTTATGTGTATCGCTTCCTGTTTGCATAGAAATCAAAGCGCTCCGGTTCCGACCGGAGCGCTTTTGCTTTTCGCAGCTTTATGCTATAATAATTGCATACGCAATTATTGTGTTTATTGTCCAAGTCGATTCGCTCAGCAATGCTTCGCTACCGCCTGTTATGGACGATTATAGC
>JAGALG010000065.1 GCA_017848075.1 Oscillospiraceae bacterium
AAACAGGCAGAGGAAGAAGCAGCCAATGCGGATCCGGAGATCGATGCTTTGATCGCACAGCGTCAGGAAGCCAAAAAGAATAAAGATTTTGCACTGGCGGACAAAATCCGTGATGATTTGAAAGCCAAAGGTATCACCTTGATCGACACCCCACAGGGTGTAAAATGGAAAAGAGACTAATTCCGACCCCAATATGGCCTGCCGGCAGATGTCCGGCAGGCTGTTTTTCTAAGGAGGCACAGCAATGAAACTGCTTGTCTGCGGTGGAGCGGGCTTTATCGGCTCCAACTTTATTGAATATTACCTGCGGGAACATAAAGATGCAGAGATTCTCTGTTTGGATGCGTTGACTTATGCGGGAAATATGGAAAAACTGGAATCTGTATGTAACGACTCTCGTTTTACCTTTGTTCATGGGAATATCTGTGATCGAAAGCTGGTTTGGAGCTTGATGGAGCGTTTTTCTCCGGATGCAGTGGTCAATTTTGCAGCAGAAAGCCATGTGGATCGTTCGATTGAGTCTCCACAGTTGTTTTTGGAAAGTAATGTGCAGGGTGTAGCTGTCCTGTTGGATGCCTGCCGCCACTTTTCGCTGCGCTTTCATCAGATATCAACGGATGAAGTATATGGAGACCTGCCTTTGGATGAGCCGGAGCTTCTGTTTCGGGAAGAGTCTCCTCTGAAGCCCAGCAGTCCATACTCGGCATCGAAGGCCTCCGCGGATTTGCTGACCTTGTCTTACTATCGTACCTATGGCCTTCCGGTAACGATATCCCGTTGTTCCAATAACTACGGCAAGCATCAGCATGAGGAAAAATTGATTCCTCGGATGATTCGTCTTGCTTTGGAGGATCAGCCCTTGCCGATTTATGGTTCCGGCCTGCAGGTAAGGGATTGGATTCATGTGAAGGATCATTGTCGGGCGGTGGATCTGATTTTAGAAAAAGGCAGAATGGGCCAGGTCTATAATGTGGGCGCGTCCTGTGAATGGAGCAACCTGGAGCTTGTCCACAAAATCTTAAATGAACTGGGGAAAAGTCCGGAACAGATCTGCCATGTGCAGGATCGCCCTGGTCATGATCTGCGCTACGCACTGGATTGGAACAAGATCGAACGGGAATTGGGATGGCAGCCACAGGTCTCCTTTGAAGAAGGCTTACGCAACTGTGTCCATTGGTATAAAAAGAAGCTTAAAAAGATGTAACGATACCGTAAGGGAAAGCTGAACTTTTTGTAAATTGTCTTTTCCTGAGAAGAAAATTGTGCTATGATATCAAAAAATGATGAAACAAGGAGGTTCCCTATGAAAGTCCGTAAAGCAGTTATTCCTGCAGCTGGTCTTGGTACCCGCGTATTGCCGGCATCCAAAGCCATGCCAAAGGAAATGCTGCCCATAGTTGATAAACCGGCCATTCAGTATATTGTGGAAGAAGCGGTTGCCAGTGGTATTACTGATATTCTGATCATCACGAACCGTGGCAAAACCACAGTAGAAGATCACTTTGACCGTGCTCCGGAGCTGGAAGCCAGATTGCTGGCTGGCGGGAAACAACAGGCCTACGATGAGATCGTTGGGATTTCCAAGCTGGCCAATATTACATATATGCGCCAGAAGGAGACCAAGGGCCTGGGTCATGCCGTTCTCTGCGCCAAAGCTTTTGTTGGCGATGAGCCTTTCGCTGTGCTCTATGGTGACGATGTGATCATTGGAGGAGAGAAACCGGCTTGTCAGGAGCTGTGTGAGGCCTATGAAAAATATGGCCGCAGTGTAGCCGGTGTAAAACCGGTTCCCCTGGACCAGATCAGCAAATATTGCAGTCTGAAAGCAGAACCAATGGAAAATGAGGAGAAAACCTTCCTTGTCAGCGATATGATCGAGAAGCCATTGCTGGATCAGGTGATGTCCAACTACTCCATTCTGGGTCGTGTGGTGCTGACACCGGAGATCTTCCCGATTTTGGAGCAGACCAAACCGGGTGTTGGCGGCGAGATTCAGCTGACCGATGCAATGAAAGTTCTGGCACAGACTCAGGGCATGATTGGACGGGAATACAGTGGTGACCGCTATGACATGGGCAATAAATTTGGTATTTTGCAGGCTATCGTGCAGGTAGCCCTGAAACATCCGGAAGTGAAAGAGCAGTTCCGGGAGTATTTGCTGCAAGTCGCAAAGGATCTGTAACAGCATTTTGTGTGAGTAAGAGTAAGAGGTTATAACAATGAAAGAGAAGATTGTTCGCTGGGTCAAGGCCAATCCCCATTGTCTGGCCCTGTTGTATTTTGTTGTGTATGTGATCTGGTTCTTTGGTTTGGAGTTCTTTCGGGAGCCTGTTTACTGGATTACCTGTCCTTTGGACGCTTATATCCCTTTTAATGAGTATTTTGTGATCCCCTACGGGCTTTGGTTCCCTTATTTTCTGGGGGCATTGGCCTTCTTTATGCTGAAAGAGAAGACCTTGTTTTTGAAGCTATGCTTTGTGATGTTCACCGGTATGACCATCTGTCTGCTGATTTACACGATCTGGCCCAATGCAATCGATCTGCGGCAGGAAATTACAAGGGATAACTTGTTCAGCCAAATCGTAGCTCTACTTCGAACGGTGGACACATCGACCAATGTATGCCCGTCGATCCATGTGGCCAGTACCGTAGCGGTTCACTGGGCTATTTGCCGCTACAATGGCTTCCGGAAGCCGTTGCTGACAAAGGGAATTTCTTTCTTATTAGCAGTCGGCATCTGCGCGTCTACGGTCTTCTTGAAACAACATTCCATCGTGGATGTGTTTTGGGGCGTCGTTTTGACGGCGGCTTTGATCTTGGTACTGCTTCTGTGGGAAAGAAAAGGAAGAATTCTCCCGAAGGCGGCTCCACAGCACTTGAACCGAGGATAAAGCTGTGATAAACTGTATATGTAAAGCTCGTCCGCGAGCTTAATACAAGAACAACGGAGGGTGTGTTTCCCATGCTGACCAATGCGAAAAAAGAATTTATCGAATTTATGATGAGCGCTGATGTACTTCGTTTCGGCGAGTTCAAAACCAAAAGTGGTCGTCTTTCTCCTTACTTTGTAAACACCGGCAACTACCGTACCGGCGAGCAGATCTCCAAACTGGGCGAGTTCTATGCTGCTTGCATCAAAGAAACTCTGGGTGAGGAATTTGACGCAATGTTCGGTCCTGCTTACAAAGGCATTCCGCTGGTTACTTCCGCAGCTGGTGCACTGGCAAGAGAATTCGGTATCAATAAACCATACTTCTTTAACCGTAAAGAAGCAAAAGACCACGGTGAAGGCGGCTCTCTGGTTGGCTACCAGCCAAAAGACGGCGACCGTGTTATCATCATCGAAGATGTTATTACTGCTGGTACCGCTGTTCGTGAGACCGTTCCGGTTTTGAAAGCAGCTGCTGATGTTGGTGTAACTGATATGTTCATCTCCGTAAACCGCTGCGAAGTGGGCAAAACCCCAGGTAAAACCGCAGTTATGGAAGTAAAAGATGAATTTGGTATTACTGTTCATGCTATCGTTACCGCACAGGATATCCATGAATATCTGCAGGGCAAACCAGAATATGCTGATGTTCTGAAACTGATGGAACAGTATATGGAGCAGTACTGCGTATTCTAATCCTTGAAAGAAAAAAGTGCAACATAGAAGCAGCCACCTCGTAAGAGGTGGCTGCTTTTTTCCTTTTCTTGAAAATACTGTCCAACGAGGTCATTGGTTTTTATAAAAGCAATCGCTAAACTGGAGGTAAACCAATATTTTCCGGTTGATCCGGATCAAGAAAAGGAGAAATGTAGAATGAAAAAAGTATTAAGCATGCTGCTGGTTCTTTGCATGGTACTGGGCATGAGCGTAAGCGCGTTTGCGGAAGATATTTTGTTCTGGAAGGATTTCGCAGATGTGACTCCATTTGCTAACTATGATACCGAAACTGAATTTGTGGTTTCTACTGCTGCTCAGTTGGCAGGTCTTGCAGAAACAGTAAATGGTGGCAAAAGCTTTGAAGGTAAAACCGTAAAACTGGGGGCAAATATTGATTTGTCCGGTAAGCAGTTTACACCAATTGGTGGTGTTGACAAAGGTGTTGCTTTTGAAGGTGTTTTTGATGGCCAGGATTATACAATCAGTAACCTGTACCAGAACGGTTGGGACCTTGGATATGAATATGGTCAGTCTGCTGGCTTGGGTCTTTTTGGTTGGATAGGTAACTCAGAAATCAAAAATCTGACTATTGATGGCTCTGAAATTGTAATGGAAGCAGTTGTTATGGGTAATGTTGCCGGTTATGCTGCAGGTGATTGCACTTTCAGCAATATTACTGTTAAAAACTCTATTGCCGCAAACTACAACTGGGATACTGGTGGTATCGTAGGCCAGGCGTATGGCGACGGAAAACAGGTGTATAAGAATATTGACATTGATCATACGAACACCTTGTCTGGTCTGTGGGGAACATGGGATGTTTCTTGTGGTGGTATTATTGGTAGAACAACAAATGATGACATTACCGTAGAACTGGATAACTGTAATGTATCTGTTGTACTTGATGTGTTTAATGATGTGGTTGCAGCTTATCAGTGGTATGCATATCGCTATAGTGGCATGCTGGTTGGTTACACGAAACGGACTGCGACGAATGAGGAAGGAGCTACTATCGCAACTGCTCCTCATGTAACTGCAACTAATTGTACAGTAACCTATTATGAATCTTGGACAAACTATAGCTATTGCCAGTTCAGTAATGTTTATCCGCAGTTTGTAAGAGAACAGGGTGGTTATGCAACAGATCCATACTATAGTGGCAGACACTGGAAAGCTGCTGTTGATGCAGAAGGTAATACTGTTGTAGATAAAAATCATGTACATGCAGAGGGCGAAGAATGTAGTGTTGTGCTGACCTTCGATCAGCTCTTCGGTGGTGGACAGGGTACTTATGGCAATGCTACTCATGAAGGTGTTACTGTAAAATATGAAAAAGAACCTCCGGTAAAAGTTCCTGATGTAATTCCAGAAACCCCAGTTGAAGAAAAAGAAGAAGAATTCAAAACCACTGTTGAAATCAAAGAGGACAACAAAGGTAATGAAAATGGTAATATTACTGTCAGCGATAAAAAAGTAACCCGCGGCGAAAAAGTAACTCTGACTGTTACCCCAGAAGATGGTTACGAGCTGGCTCTGCTGATGGTCATCGATGAAGACGGCAACGAGCGCAAAGTAAGCGAGAACGAAGATGGGACTTACAGCTTCCGTATGCCAAACAGCAATGTAACAGTAAAAACCGAATTTGTAAAAATCGGTACTGTTGTAAATACTGCTCCTACTGTTGAAGCAGAAAAAGAAAACCCAAGCACCGGCACTTCCGACTTCGTTGGCGCTGCAGCTGCTTTGGCTGTATGCTCCGCTGTAGGTATGGCAGCACTGTCTTTTAAGAAATAATAGGATTAGAAAAAAGTCCCGATCATACGATCGGGACTTTTTTATCTCTTTTTCTTTTTGCCTGCTGTTTTGGGGACAGTTCGCAGGTAGTTTACAGCGTGCTTGGCTGCCATAAGCGCGGAGCCAAAAGCCCAATGCAGATTATAACCACCGCAGAATCCAGTGCAGTCCACCGTTTCTCCCACGAAGTAAAGTCCATCACAGCCACGAAGCTGAAAGCTGTCGCTTTCCAACTGGGATAGAGCAATACCGCCTCCGGTCGTTTGGGCGTTTTTCCAGTCTGTTGGAGATAATTCGCTGAAACGCCACTGCTTTAGGCCGTGGGCCAGTTTTCCCCATTCTTCCGGAGAGAGTGTGGAAAGCTTTCGCTCCTCTTTTCCGAGACCACAGGCCTTCCATACGGCAATTCCCACTCGATGATGGAGTAAGCCGGTCATAAAGTCTGATACGCTTCCATTTGGAAATAGTCGGCTGCGCTCCATCAGGAAACGACAGAGCTCCAGTTCGCTCCACTGAGGAAACAGGTCCAAATGAATTTCTGCCTGACGCAGACGATTTAGGAAGCCGGACAGCTGAAAGACAGCAATACCGGAGATGCCATAATCGGTAAACTGAATTTCACCGTTTTCTTTGTGGATCAAGCGCTGTCCATCGTAAAGGGAGACTTCACCTTTGACACGGATTCCAGACAGACCGGAGATCTGTTTTTTATTGCAGTTCAGCGGCACCAGACAAGGATAAGGCTGCTGAATACGGCAGCCGCAGCGTTGAGCAAAGTCCAAAGCAAAGCCATCGGTACCGAACTGAGGGCCGGCCTTGCCGCCCATAGCGCAGATAACAGCATCTGCGTAGATAGGCTCTCCATTGGCGATCACCTGATATCCGCGACCCTTTCGATTGATACCGCTGACCGTGCAATCACAGCGCACTTCGACAGAACAGCGCTCCAACCAGTCCAGCAGCAGATTCAGCACATCGCTGGCTTGATTGGAGTAGGGGTACACGCGACCGCTTTCATCACTGCGGAAAAGCAATCCGTGGCGACGGAACCAATCCAAAGGATCGCAGTGAGCCATGTTTTCCAGTATTTTAGCAGCTGTTTTTTGATCGGAAGTAAAGTAATAAGCCGGAGAAATCGTCTCGTTGTCCAAATTGCAGCGACCGTTTCCCGTAGCAAGGAGTTTTTTCCCGATACGGGGGTTCTTCTCCAACAGTAGGACAGAGCAGTCCGGATTTTCTTCTGCGGCAGCAATGGCAGCGACAATACCGGCGGCACCACCACCCAGAACCAAAATCTGTTTCATTATCCCACCATCCTTTCTCGAATATATGGTACAATAACTGTTTTACAGTTATTGTACCATAAAAGAGGGCGGAAGGAAAGGCTGGTCTTTTTTCAAGGAATGGAGTATGATAGGGATAGAGTGAATTGGAAACGGAGGAAGGTCTTATGGTCATTTTTCTGAGCAGTAGTCCCTGCGTGGAAGGCAGCGGAGCGATGAATCCTTTGAATGGTTTTGCTAAAGAACTGAAAGAGGCTTTGCCAGAGCCTTGTCGCTGTTTGTTTCTCTGCTCCAGTCCTGATGATGTGGCTGCGACAGAGCGGCACGCTTACGAAATGAAGCATAATTTTGAGATCAGCGGACATTCCTTTATAACATATGATATTCTGGATCGGCGCAATCAGGAGCAGCGAAAAGAGCTGATCCAAGAGGCAGACTTCCTTGTTTTGGCTGGCGGCCATGTGCCAACTCAAAATGAGTTCTTCAAAGAAATTGGTCTGAGAACTTTACTGAAGGAGTTTAAAGGTGTTGTATTAGGCATCAGTGCAGGAAGTATGAATAGTGCAGATCTTGTTTATGTTCATCCGGAGCTGCCCGGTGAAACCCGTTTTACCGAAACAGAACGCTTCCGGGAGGGCTTGGGGCTGACCAAAACAATGATTCTGCCCCATTATCAAATGATTAAAAATGATGTATTGGACGGCTTACGGCTGTTTGAAGATGTGGCTTATCGTGATAGTATGGGACGGCAGTTTCTTTGTCTGGTGGATGGCTCTTATCTCTATATACAGGACGGCATAGAGGAGTTGCGAGGAGAAGCCTACCAGATCAAAGATGGCATGTTGAGTCTGTTTTGCCGGGAAGGCGAAAGTCGGATGCTGACGGAGGAGGATTAGGATGATCTACGATGTTTTGATTGCCGGAGCCGGTGTGATCGGTGCCATGGCAGCACGAGAGCTGTCTCGCTATCAGCTGTCGGTTTGTTTGTTGGAAAAAGAAAATGATGTGGCCTGTGGAGCATCCAAGGCCAACAGTGGCATTATCCATGGTGGTTTTGACCCGGAACCGGATACACGGAAAGCCAAGTTGAATGTGGAAGGAATCGACTTGCTGTACGAAGCAGCGGAACAGCTGCATGTCCCATATAAGCGGAATGGTTCGATGGTCTGCGCCTTTGGTGCGGAGGAAGAGCCTGCAATCCATGCCCTTTATGAGAGAGGTCTTGTCAATGGGGTAAAAGGGCTGGAGATCCTCAGCGGCGAAGAAGCTCGCCAGCTGGAGCCCAATTTATCTTCAGAAATCACGAAAGTTCTTCATGCACCAACAGCAGGAATTATCTGTCCTTATGAGCTGACCATTGCTGCAGTTGGAAATGCGATGGACAATGGAGTGGAGCTGAAACGAAACTTTGAAATTACAGCGATCAAAGCACAAGATGAGGGCTTTGTTGTTTGTTCCTCTCAGGGAGAGCAGGTACAGGGACGATACTTCCTCAACTGCTGCGGCTGCTATGCCGACCACATTGCAGAACTGGTTGATGATGCCTTCTATCAAATCATCCCAAGGGCGGGAGAGTATTTGTTGCTGGATAAAAATGAGGGTCAGCGAGTTTCTCACACCATTTTTCAGGTGCCCAGCAAAGAAGGTAAGGGTATTTTGGTTACTCCAACCGTTGATGGAAATCTGCTTTGCGGTCCAACCGCTCAGAAAGTGGAAGCCCCAGAACATACCGAGACTACAGCGGTTGGTCTGGCTGCTGTTCAGCGCTTGGCTGCCAAAAGTGTGCCATCTGTGAATTTCCGGCAAGTGATCACCTCTTTCAGTGGAATCCGTTCCTCTGAAAAAGGGGGAGATTTTATCATTGAAGCTTCCCAAAAGGTGAAGAATTTCGTCCATGTGGCAGCGATTGATTCACCGGGACTGAGCTCCTGCGTAGCGGTTGCCCGACAAGCTGTGGAAGAGTTGCGGAATTGTGGCTTGCAGCTGGAAGAGAAGGGGCAGTGGATAGCAGAGCGGGAAGATCCTCATTGTTTCCGCAAGATGACGGATGAGGAGAAGGATGCTTTTATCAAAGCTAATCCTACCTATGGAAAGATTATCTGTCGCTGCGAATGTGTCAGTGAGGGAGAGATTCGGGAAGCGATTCGGCGAAATCCACCGGCGTGGGATCTGGACGGCGTCAAGCGCCGTACCCGCAGCGGTATGGGTCGCTGTCAAGGCGGTTTCTGTTCCCCTTATGTGATGAAGCTGATCGCAGAGGAGAGGGGAATCTCCATGGAGCAGGTCACCAAAAATGGCCTTGGCTCCGAGCCATTGCTGAAGAAACTGTAAGGGAGGGCGAATCCATGCTGAAACATGATATTGTGATTATTGGAGGAGGCCCTGCCGGCATGGCAGCGGCAGTTGCAGCCTATGACAATGGAGTCCATGATGTTGTCATATTAGACCGAGAGGAAGAACTGGGAGGTATCCTGCGTCAGTGCATCCACAACGGTTTTGGTCTGCATAAGCTGGGGCAGGAATTGACCGGCCCGGAATATGCGGCAGTATATAAAGAAAGGGTGCTGGAACGGGGAATTAAGGTTTACTCCGAAACCATGGTTACCGCAGTGACGGAGGATAAAATCGTCAGCGCTCGGAATCGGGATGGTATTTTGAAGATTCAAGCCAAAGCGGTGATTCTTGCGATGGGCTGCCGTGAGCGAAGCCGTGGCGCACTGAATACGCCGGGCAGTCGTCCGGCTGGTGTTTACAGCGCCGGTACCGCACAGAAGCTGATCAACTGTGAGGGCTACATGGTAGGAAAACGAGTGCTGATCCTTGGTTCCGGCGATATTGGACTGATCATGGCGCGCCGCTTGTCTCTGGAGGGAGCAAAGGTGGAGGCAGTCTGTGAGATCATGCCATACTCCGGCGGTTTGACTCGTAATATCGTCCAGTGCTTGGAGGACTACAATATTCCGCTGTATCTTAACACTACCGTCGTGGAGATCCATGGACAAAAACGAGTGGAGGCGGTTACCATTGCTCAGGTGGATGAGCAGCGGCGTGTGATCGAAGGCAGTCAGCGGCGGATCGACTGCGATACCTTATTGCTGTCTGTCGGATTGATCCCGGAAAATGAGCTGACACGAGAGGCCGGAATTGCCATCGATCCGATCACCAACGGTGCTGTCGTTGACGAAAATTGCCAAAGCAGTGTGGAAGGCATCTTTGCTTGCGGCAATGTACTGCAGGTTCACGACTTGGTGGACTATGTATCAGACGAGGCGGAGCGAGCCGGTATGGGAGCTGCAGCCTATGTCAAAGGGGAACAGCAGACTTCTTCCCTTATCAAAACAAAAGCAGGCAGGGGTGTCCGTTATGTTCTGCCCCAGAGAGTACACACAGATCAGGGAGCGGTTTCGCTGTTCCTTCGAGTAACAGAGCCTTTTGGAAAGGTCCGTTTTTCTGTTACATCCGGAGATGAGGTGCTGAGCACAGCTCTGCGCTTGAAGGCGGCACCGGGCGAAATGGAGAAGCTGATCATTCCGGCAGAAAAGCTGGCCGCCATTCGGGATGAAATTATTGTTTCGCTGGAAGAATGTTAAGAAAGGACGGCTGTCGATGAAACGAGATTTGACTTGTATTATCTGTCCACGAGGCTGTTCTCTCCATGTGGAAGGAGAGGGAAAGGCGCTGACTGTCAGCGGAAACGCCTGTCCAAGAGGAATCCAATACGCGGTGGATGAGTGTACCGATCCACGCCGAACCATTACTTCGACGGTACGGGTCAGCAATCGGGAAAACTGTATGGTCAGCGTCAAAACAGCTGATCCGATTCCAAAGGCAGCAATTTTTGAAGTAATGGCATGCATCCGTCAGCTGCAGGTGGAAGCTCCACTGAAGATAGGAGATTTGATTCTGGACGATGTGTATGGCACACAGATCATTGCAACCAAAGCGGTGGAATAGGAGACAACAGTGAATAAAAAAGAACAAATCCAACAGATTCGCCTGTTCTTATTTGATATGGATGGAACCCTGTATTTAGGGGATCGGCTCTATGATTTTACCATTGAGCTGCTTCAAACCATTCGGAAACAAGGCAAAAAATATCTGTTTATGACCAACAACTCCTCCAAAAGTGTGGAAGACTATGTGAAAAAGCTGGCACGACTGGGCATCGAGGCGGATCGGGAGGATTTTATTACCTCCTCCCAGGCGACAGCGTATTATCTCCATGAGCAGTATCCGGGCAAAAAGCTCTATGTCTGCGGAACCCAATCTCTGAAAAGGGAGCTGGAGCGGGAAGGTTTCCCTGTTACAGAGGAACTGGACGAAGTAGAATGTATCGTTATGGGTTTTGATACGGAGTTGACATTTAAAAAGCTGGAAGATGTGAGCAAATTGCTGCTGACCCGGCCGGAGCTGCCCTATATTGCGACCAATCCGGACTTGGTATGCCCAACTGAGTACGGCAGTGTTCCGGATTGTGGCTCGGTTTGTGAGATGATTTATAATGCGACCGGAAAGCGGCCGCTGGTCATTGGTAAGCCCAGTCCTTTAATGCCTCAGCTGGCGATGAGCCGTAATGGATACAACAAGGAAGAAACAGCGGTGATAGGTGACCGTATTTATACCGATATAAAAAGTGGTCTTAACGCCGGAATTACTGGAATCCTTGTTCTCAGCGGTGAGACAACAGTAGAAATTCTGAACGCATCGGAAGATCAGCCTCATTTGGTACTGCAGGATGCGGGGGAGATTCTTTCTGTGCTCAAAGAAAAAGCGTAAGGAGAGGGATGCGGATGGAATTGAACACGCAGCGTTTGCTGTTGCGGCCATGGGTGCGGGAGGATACTCCGGCCCTGTATGACTTGGCCAGGGATCCGGAAATCGGGCCAAACTGCGGATGGAACCCCCATAAAAGTATGGAAGAAAGTGATGAGATCCTGCGGAAAGTGCTGATGAATCGTTATACCTGGGCCATTGTTTTGAAAGAAACAGGAGAAGTCATAGGAGATATTTCTCTTATGCCCTTTGGAACCAGCACTTATGCGAATAATCAGCAGGAAAAGGAAATTGGCTTCTGGTTGGGGCGACCATATTGGGGTCGCGGCTATATGCCGGAGGCCTGTATGGCTCTGTTGAGCTGGGCTTTTGACAGTGAACAGGTGAACTGCGTTTGGTGTGCTCATCGGATAGACAATCAGAACTCTGCTCGCGTACAGGAAAAGTGTGGTTTCCGCTTCCATCATCGGGATGAAGGACGCTATTCCGTACAGCTGGACCGCTATGATGATTTGATCGTCAACTGTTGGACCAGAGAAGAGTGGATCAAGAGAAAATAAAAACAGCCCCACTGGGGCTGTTTTTCTATGCGTTTATTTCAGAAGGAAAAGGCAATCCTCAGGCATTGTGTTGATTTGTGACTGGAAAAGCTGTGTCAGCTGTCCAAGCAGATTGTTTTGGGCGTATTCTGCAATGCTTTGCTCCAAATCAGGGGCTACCAGTTCTTCTTCCGGTTCGATTAAGTTATCCAGCTCTGCTTTTTCGCTGACCCGAAACTCGATTTCCAAAGAAGAAGCACTGATTGTCAAAGGATCGGAAATCCGATCATAAAAGCCCTGTCGAAGCTCCAGCTTGTTGAGATTGCGTGTTGTAGCCTTGGCGGGAGTCAGCTGCAAATCACTGTCGGATGGAGTGGAGAGAGACGCTTCTTCCTCTCCCAAAGCGATGGCGGTGATTCGATCTGTTTTTCCATAAATCAGCCGGATCTTTTCTGTGCCTCCGCAAAGAGCAAGAAGGGTGTGCTGATTTCCTTCTGGATCAAAGGCACTGAGGAGGCTGGCTGTGTTGCGGCAGCTTTCATTCAGTTCCCATTCAACGATCGAACCGGCAGGAACTCCCTTCAAGCGGGTGGAAGTGAATACCTGTGTTTCCAGATCCGGCTCGCTTAGCAGGACGATGCCGCCTTTCGCAGAGGAGAGCCAGCGGGAAGCCCGACTGCCTAAAGTGTTCTGAATCTTCATTTTTTTACTGTTTTCAACCTGTGCACGTAAGGCTTTTTGACCAAAAGAGGAGGCATTGCCATCGGCGGTCATATTTTTGGGGATTTGCAGAGGAGCTGCTGCAGAAGCTGCTGCTTTCGCAGGAATACGGATGCTGTAATCAATGCCGTCAAGAAGCAGATCATAGCCTTCCTGACCGCTTAAATTCAGCGCTTTTTGACTGATACTGATTTCACCCTTGATTTTGATTTTTACGGTTTTCCCAGAATCGATATCCTGAATCAGATCCTCGATATCATCGGGTGCGATACTGGTAGCAGTGGCTGTTACGGGCAGAACAGAAAACAGCAGACAGAGGATGAGAAAAAAGCTTAGCAGTCGTTTCATTTTGATCGCTCCTTTCATCTGTTTGCAAAATAAAGATGGTCTTCTGTCTTTATTATACTAAATCGCCTAAAGTGCAACAAGGGAATTTTGTAAGATTTTTTTGAATTTTCTTTCCTGCTGTGCTATGATGATATCAGATTACAATTCCGGAAAGGAGTTTTCATATGATGATTCCAAAAGAACAGGCAATTTCCCGTTTTCAGAAGATTTTGCGCGTACAAACCGTTTCTCGTAAGGATGACAGCACGGACTGGGCCCAATTCGATGCTTTTCTGCCAAAACTGCAGGAGCAGTTCCCAAAAGTATTTGCAGGGGTAGAAACGACCTCGATCAACAAGTATGGCATTGTGATGAAATGGAAGGGAAAAAATCCCGATCTTCAGCCGGTAATTTTGATGGCTCATCACGATGTGGTCCCGGCAGAGGGACAAAACTGGACTTACCCACCTTTTGCAGCTGAGATCCACGATAATAAAATTTACGCCCGTGGTACGGTGGATACGAAATGTATCCTTGCTGCTGTACTGGAAGCAATGGACGCACTGATGGCAGAAGGTTTTGTTCCGGAGCGGGATATTTACTTTACAAGCAGCAACTGTGAGGAGACTTCCGGTGATACCACTCCGAAGATGGTGGAGTGGTTCCGGGAACAAGGAATCAAGCCTTGGTTTGTATTGGATGAGGGTGGAGCGATTCTGGAAAAAATGCCGATGGGTATCCGCAATCCCTTCGCTATGATTGGTGTTTCGGAAAAAGGTCTGGCTAATGTTTATGTGACAGCCAGCGGCAAGGCAGGGCACGCTTCTCAGCCCAGCAAGCAGGATGCCCCTGTCAAACTGGTAGAGGCGCTGCAGCGCATTGCGAAAAATCCTTTCCCGGCAACCTTGAGTCCGGCTTTACAGGAGATGCTTCGCTGCTTCTCTAATTATGTATCGTCCGGAATGAAGCTGGTGTTCAACCAGCTTTGGTTATTCGGCCCAGTGGTGAAAAAAGTAATGGAAGGAAATCCGGATACTGCCCCCATGATCCGTACAACGGCTGCCTTGACCCAACTCAGTGGCAGTGAAGCCATCAATGTGCTTCCAGAGAAGGCCAGCGCAGGTTTCAGTGTTCGCATTGCGCCGCAGGATTCGGTGGCTTCCGTTGTGGAGCATCTGCAGAAGGCAGTGGGAGATTTGGCAGTGGTGAGCTATGACGACGCGCAGGAGCCGTCTCCGATTTCGGATCATAGAACCAAGTCTTATGCGTTTATCAAAGATACTGTTGCTAAAGTTTATCCGGGTGTGGATGCGGCCCCGTATGTCATGAACGCCGCAACCGACTCTCGCCATTTTGCTCCAATTTGCGATGAGGTGTACCGTTTTGCGGGCTTGGTGTTCAGTGAAGAACAGCGAGCCAGCATCCATAGCGCTGACGAGTATATGCCGGTAGATGCTTACTTAAAAGGCATTGATTTCTATGTGGAGTTTTTGCAGAATTTACAATAAGTTCCCAAAGAGGAAGAGAAGTGTGGCTTCTCTTCCTCTTTTTTATCATAAAAGAGCATTTTCCTATAGTTTTTTAAAACATCCATTGCAAAGAGGATTGGACTTTTCTATGATGGTATCAGTTGTATTACGGGAACATCCTTAGATCGATAAGGTAAAGATATAAAATGCCTATTTATTCTAAATATAAATAAGAAAAAGATATTAATAAAAATGAAATGTTGATATAGGTAGGAAATATCGAGCAAATATGGGCAATATTAACAAGTCTTACAAGAAAAATAGTAAAATGATATAATGTTCACAAATCGATGGGGAAAGGGGTAGTATGCCTTTTACCCGTCAAAAGAAAGAAGGTAAAACGACTATGAAACTGAATCTGAAACGATTCCTGGCACTGGCACTCAGCGCATGCATGCTGCTGTCTGCAACTGCTTGTGGAAGCAGCGAGCAGGGTTCCACCTCCGGTGAGTACAAAACCGAGCTCAACATTGCAATCAATGCAAACCCACCATCTCTGGATGTTCCTGCTGTAAACTCCAACATTGTTGGTGGCATCGGTATGCACATCTATGAGCCTCTGTTCGCTCTGAATCAGGATGCTCAGCCAACTGCAGTTCTGGCTGAATCTTACGAAGTTTCTTCTGATGGTAAAACTTACACCATTAAAATCCGTGAAGGCGTTAAATTCCACAATGGTCAGGAACTGACCGCTGACGACGTTGTTGCTTCCATGACCCGTTGGCTGGAGAAATCCTCCAAAGCAGCTCCTCTGCTGGGCGGATCTACCTTTGCAAAAGTTGACGACCATACCATAACCATGACTATGCCAGAAGCATACTCTGATGCTCTGAGCGTACTGGCTGGTAACATCCAGTGGGCAGCTATTATGCCTGCATCCGTTGTAGAAGCAGCTACCGAGGAAGGTATCTCTGAATACATCGGTACCGGTCCATACAAACTGGCTGAATGGAAACAGGACCAGTATGTACATCTGACCAAATATGACGAATATCAGCAGCCAGAAGGTGAATCCTCCGGCTTCACCGGTAAAAAAGAAGCTGCAACCAAAGATCTGTACTTCCGTATCGTAACCGATTCTACCACCCGTGTTGCTGGTGTACAGACTGGCGAATATGACATCGTAGAAGGTGTTTCTTCCGAACAGTACGCTGATCTGACCACCGACGAAAATGTTGCTCTCTACACCAAAACTGCTGGTACTCTGAACCTGTTCTTCAACACCACCGTTGGCATCATGGCAAACGAAGGCGTTCGTGATGCAATCATGATGGCTCTGAACTGCGATGAAATCTCCCTGGGTGCATACGGCGATGAAAACCTGTATGTTGTAAATCCAGGTTGGTGCAACCCAGCTGACGCTCAGTGGGGTACTGAAGCAGGCTCTGAAGTTTACAACAAAGGCGATGCAGAAGGTGCGAAAAAAGCAGCAGCTGCAGCTGGTTACAAAGGCGAAGAAATCGTTCTGGTAACCACCCCTGACTACCCAGAAATGTACAATGCTACTCTGGTTGTTTCCCAGCAGCTGATCGAAGCTGGCTTCAATGCAGTAGTAAAAGAATCTGACTTCGCTACCTTCATGGAACGCAGAGCAGATGTAAACCAGTTCTCCCTGTTCATCACCTCCAACAGCTACAACCTGTCTCCTGTACAGCTGGCAGTTGTAGGTCAGGCATGGGCTGGTCTGGATGCTCCAGAAGTAGCAGAAGGCCTGTCTGCAATCCGTCTGGCAGCATCTGCTGAAGACTCCAGAGCTGCATGGGAAGATCTGCAGAGCTTCCTGTACGAATACGGTGCAGCTTGCGTACTGGGTCACTACAGCGGTGTTATCGCATCCGGTGCTGAAGTAGAAGGCTTCAACTACTTCAACTTCCCAGTATACTGGAATGTAAAAGTTCCTGCATAATCGACTTTTGAAGGGTGGCGGGGGTTCCCGCCGCCTTTTGCTTTTGATACGACACTTTATTGATAAGAAGGGGAAGATATATGTTATCTTATATCCTGAAACGCATCCTCTCGTTGATCCCGACTCTGTTCATTGTATCCATCGTGGTATTTTTGGTGGTTTACATGATTCCTGGCGGTCCGGCAACAGCCATTCTTGGCATGGAAGCTACCGCCGATGAGATTGCTGCATTGAATGCAGAGCTGGGATTTGACCGTCCATTCCTGGTACAGTATGCTGACTGGCTGGGCGGCGTTTTCCAGGGTGACTGGGGACAATCCTACTTCCTGGATATGTCTGTGCTGGAAGCAATCAATGAATACTTTTGGCCAACCCTCAGCCTTGCAATTTTTGCAGAGCTGATCTCTTTGCTGCTGTCCATTCCGCTGGGTATTATTGCAGCTTATAAGAGGGGTACTGTTGCTGATATTGCCACCGTATCCGTTTCTCTCTTGGGCATTGCCTTGCCGGGCTTCCTGCTGTCCATGTTCCTGATGCTGTTCTTTGGCGTAACCTTGAAATGGCTGCCGGTTGCCGGCTATGCACCGCTGAGCAAAGGTCTGCTGACACACCTGCGCTATCTGGTGCTGCCGGCTCTGTCCTTGGGTCTGGTTCAGGCAGCTTATATTACCCGTATGACCCGTTCCTCTATGCTGGATGTGCTCTATATGAACTATATCCGTACTGCTCGCGCGAAGGGCTTGAAAGAGGCAGTGGTTGTATTGGTTTACGGATTGAAGAATGCAGCACCAACTGTACTGACTGTAATTGGTCAGTCCTTTGGTTCTCTCGTAACCGGTACCATCGTAACCGAGAGCATCTTCAATATTCCTGGTCTTGGTCAGCTGACCATGAGTGCCATCACCCGTCGAGATGTTTTTGTGATCCAGGGTGTGGTTCTCTTTATCACTTTGATCTATGTGCTGGTAAACCTGGCAGTCGACATCTTCTACGGTATTGTTGACCCAAGAATCCAGCTGGGACGCAAATAGGGGGAGGGAAAACGATGTCAACACAGAATACAACTGTTCATCATGCAAGTGATGCCATCCTCCGGGAGCAGAAACAGATCCGTCGGGAGCAGTTCTTCTCCAATAAAGGTCTGGTAATCGGTCTGACCGTTTTTGCCCTGATCGTACTGTCTGCTATTTTTATTCCAATGTTCAACGGTATTGACCCAAACACAATGGATGTTGTCAACCGTCTGCAGCCACCAAGTGCAGAGCATTTGATGGGTACCGATGAGTTCGGTCGTGATCTTCTGACCCGTGTTCTCTACGGCG
>JAGALG010000066.1 GCA_017848075.1 Oscillospiraceae bacterium
AATGCTGGTAAGCATTCAAAACTTGGTGAGCTAATCGGAAAATGTGTAATAGAATCTGTCACAAAAGCCATTGGAAAGCAGGTCTGGATTACAAATAATTCACAGTCAAATTTTTGGCTTTATTATGGGAAAAATCAGCCCTATTCCTCGGGCAGGAAAAACAATTTTTCAGAAATTTTTTTGAAAAATTGTTTTTATTTCTTCGGGAACTCTGTTAAAACCTTGACTTATTTACCCATAATGTTTACAATAAACCCATCGGATATTTCTTCTTATATTAAAGAAGTTTTGATTTTGTTTCGAGGAGGAAAAGAATTATGAACCACAGCGACAAAACCATGGAAAAGATCGTTGCTCTGTGCAAGGGCCGCGGCTTTGTCTATGCAGGCTCCGAAATCTACGGCGGTCTGTCCAACACCTGGGACTATGGTCCTCTGGGCGTGGAGCTGAAAAACAATGTGAAAAAAGCATGGTGGAAATCCTTTGTACAAGAAAGCCCAACCAATGTTGGTCTGGACGCTGCTATCCTGATGAACCCACAGGTATGGGTTGCTTCCGGTCATGTAGGCGGTTTCTCCGACCCACTGATGGACTGCAAAGACTGCAAAACCCGTCATCGTGCTGACAAACTGATCGAGGACTTCACCGGCGAATCCGCTGACGGCTGGAGCAACGAGCAGATGATGACCTTCATCCAGGAAAACGGCATCAAATGCCCAGACTGCGGCAGCAGCAACTTCACCGATATCCGTAAATTCAACCTGATGTTCAAAACCTATCAGGGCGTTACTGAAGATGCGAAAAACGAAGTGTACCTCCGTCCGGAGACCGCACAGGGTATTTTCGTAAACTTCCAGAATGTACAGCGTACTACCCGCAGAAAACTGCCTTTCGGTATCTGCCAGATCGGTAAATCCTTCCGTAACGAAATCACCCCTGGTAACTTTACCTTCCGTACCCGTGAGTTCGAGCAGATGGAAATGGAATTCTTCTGCAAACCGGACACCGACCTGGAATGGTTCGCATACTGGAAAGACTTCTGCCACAAATGGCTGCTGAACCTGGGCATGACTGACGAGCATCTCCGTCTGCGTGACCATGGTCAGGAGGAGCTGTCCTTCTACTCCAAAGCAACCACCGACTTTGAATTCCTGTTCCCATTCGGCTGGGGCGAGCTGTGGGGTATTGCAGACCGTACCGACTACGACCTGGGTCGTCACCAGGAAGTATCCGGCAAAGACTGCACCTACTTCGATCAGGAAAACAATCAGCACTACCTGCCATATGTTATCGAGCCTTCTCTGGGTGCTGACCGCGTTACTCTGGCCTTCCTCTGCGACGCTTACGATGAAGAAGTCATCGACGCTGAGAAGAACGATGTTCGTACCGTTATGCACTTCCACCCAGCTCTGGCACCATACAAATGTGCAATCCTGCCTCTGTCCAAGAAGCTGGGCGGCAAAGCAGACGAAATCTACGCTCTGCTGTCCAAACACTTCATGGTGGACTATGATGATGCCGGTTCTATCGGTAAACGCTACCGCCGTCAGGACGAGATCGGTACTCCATTCTGCGTAACCGTAGACTTTGAAACCGTTGGCGATCCGGAAAAAGGTATCGAAGCTGACAACTGTGTTACCGTTCGTGACCGTGACACCATGGAACAGGTTCGTCTGCCAATCGATCAGCTGGTTTCCTACATTCAGGAAAAAATGCAGTTCTAATGCAATAAAAATGGGACCTCCGCTGAGGTCCCATTTCTGTTTTATTCCGCTGTTTTTGGCCCTTCAAAGCCATGCAGGAAGCCTCCGTCCACCCGCAGAGAGCAGATATCGCCGCCAACCACCTTGTTCTTGTAGATGAACAGGTTGGCTCGCACATAGTCCGGCTCCTCCGGGTAGTTGGTCACCACATAGGTGTAGCGCTTGACCCGCTGGCCCTTCTGTTTTTCCAAATCGAAGCCCTGCTCCTTCTGTATCTCGTTGTACTTTTGAAAGACCTCGCTGAATTCTTCGGGGATCACGATTTCTTCGATGGCTTCGGCTTCTTCCTCCACCTCCCAGCCGTAGGAGGCCAGATAGGCCACACGGGCATCGTTATCCGCAACCTTGCCGCTCTGGAGGATCAGACTGACTGGGGCCGCCTTTTCTCCCAAAAGATCGGGCAGAAAACTGATCGCCGCGATCAGGGCCAAAATCAAAGCGGTGCAAAGCAGAACTCTGCCCTTGGAACAGCGTATGGAACGCACAAACATGAGCTTTCCCTCCTTTGCTTCACTGTATGAGCCTTGGGAGAAAAAAAGAAGGGCAGGCTGTAACATTTTTCCTAAAATTGCGTTATAATCCATAGAAATAAGAGGAGGAAGATCGATGCTGAAACGAATTTGTTTGCTGCTGCTTGCGTTACTGACTCTGGGCGCTTGCCAGCAGGAAGAGGAAAAAGAACAGGGCAGCGTTGCTGTTGCCAACCCCTTTACTACCTGCGAGACCTTGACAGAGGCAGAAAAGGTGGCTCAGTTCTCCTTATCGATTCCGGAGGAATTGAGTGACTGCGAAGGTATCCTGTTCCGAGCCGCCAACAGCCCGTCCCTGCAGCTCTTAGAGGTGGTTTTCCCACTGGAACAGGGAGAAGTTCGCCTTCGCAAAGCGCCCGGCTCGGAGGATATCAGCGGCGTGTACACGGACTTTTCGACAGAAACGGAACACTGCGGCTCGGAGCTCAGCTTCACCCTGCTGGGCGATGGGGAAAAGGACTTTCTTGCCCTGTGGCAGAAGGACGGCTACAGCTATTCCATCTACGCCGAAGAGGGCGTGGATGCAGCTGTTTTGCAGCAGTGGGTCTATGCGACCAAGTAGTTTTGTGTTATACTGATGCCAGAGATTGTTGTAAGGAAAGGATCTGATTTTATGGCAAAAGTAAACTGGAAGGGTTCCACTCTGCTGGGCCCGGTACCGCCAACCATGGTCTCCTGCGGAACCGTGGAGGAGCCAAATGTGCTCTGTGTGGCCTGGACAGGCATTGTCAACTCCCAGCCACCGATGACCTATGTTTCCATTCGCCCTACTCGTCACTCCCACGGGCTGATCAAGGCCTCCGGTGAGTTCGTCATCAACCTGACCCCAAGCCGTCTGGTGCGGGCCTGTGACTATGTAGGCGTTCGTTCCGGCCGGGACGAAAATAAATTTGAGAAAATGCACCTGACCGCGCTGCCCTGCAGCCATGTATCTGCCCCACAGATCGCGGAATGTCCGGTCAGCCTGGAATGTCGGGTGAAGGATGTTACTTCTCTGGGCAGCCACGATATGTTCCTGGCAGAGATCGTCGGTGTCAATGTGGACGAGGAGCTGCTGGATGAGGAGGGTAAACTCCATCTGGAGAAGGCCGGTCTGCTGTCCTATGTTCACGGTGAATATTTCGCACAGGGCAAAAAAGTGGGCAGTTTCGGCTATTCTGTACGCAAACGACCAAACCCCAAGAAGAAAGCTCCGGCGAAAAAAGCCCATAAATAAAGCATTTTTAAAGGCAGGAGGAAAAATCCTGCCTTTTTTAAATTTTTTTCGAAAAAAGTGTTGACAGAATAAAATATGCGTGCTATAATAACAAAGTCGTCAGGAACAAGACGACACACAAACGAATATGCGGGTGTGGTGGAATTGGCAGACACGTATGATTCAGGTTCATATGCCCACAAGCATGCAGGTTCAAGTCCTGTCACCCGCACCAAAACTCTCGGCCCAATCGGGTCGGGAGTTTTTTGTTTGTTCCGAAAAAATACAGATAAAAAGCCGCTCCTTTCGGAGCGGCTTTTGCTTTTTACAGGAAGATATATTTTGCTACGAACAGAATTGCCAGAATGTAC
>JAGALG010000067.1 GCA_017848075.1 Oscillospiraceae bacterium
CCTTGTTTACATTGTATTAAAACATTCGTCAATGTTTAGTAAAATTACTCTAAAGCTCTAAGATTATAGAAAAAACAAATCAATAGTATAAAATTGATAAATAATATCTTTTCGACTTTTCGGGAAATGTGGTTTAAACTGAGAATTAACAAAGGACTTTGGCATTATTATGTCAAAAATCCCGAATATTCTCATCAAAATACCTAAATAGGAGCGTGTGTACCATGAAAAACAATGAACCGGTAAGCACCGGTAAATTGGACACTCAGTTGGACAAGCTGACTCGTCAGCAGCTGAAAGAGCTGGAGCAGAGAGAAAAGACCCGCGGACAGAAGTTCCTGGATCTGATCATCGTCCTGCTGCCAATCGTTTGCGGCTGCGTGGCAATGGCTGAGTACCACTATGTGCCAAACAATTCCCCTAACGCAAACCCAATGACCTATATGGGCTTCCTGATCCTGCTGGTATGCCTGTATATCGCCTACATGGTCTTCGCTACCGTTAAAAACGGCATGGGCGACAAAACCGTGTGGGAAAAAATCCGTTACAAAGCACCTCTGTTTGCGGTTTTGTTCCTGCTGCTGGCTGCTTACGACTACCTGACTCTGAAAACCGGTATTCTGACCCAGCCATTCGTTCCATGTATGAACTACATCATCAACATTGCATGGACTGACCGCGCGTACATCGTTGAGTGTACTCTGCACACTCTGCGTCTGCTGTTCCTGGGTTACTTCATCGGTGTTGGCCTTGGTCTGGTTACCGGTATCACCTGTGGTTACTCTGAAAGAGCACGCTACTGGATCAACCCACTGATCAAATTCCTTGGCCCTATCCCTACTTCTACCTGGATTCCAATCATCATGGTAGTTGTATCCTCTCTGTTCCACGGCGCTGTATTCGTAATCGCACTGGGCTCCTGGTTCGCAGTAACCGTTGCTTCCATGAGCGGTATCCAGAATGTCGACAAAGACTACTTCGAAGCTGCGAAAACCCTGGGCGCTTCCGAGCGTCAGCTGGTATTCAAAGTTGCAATCCCACATGCTATGCCAAACATTCTTGCTGGTTGCACTCAGGCAATGTCCTCCGCTTGTACCGCAATTATGGTTGCTGAGATGATGGGTGTTAAAGCAGGTCTTGGCTGGTACATGAACTGGGCAAAATCCTGGGCATCCTACGACAAGATGTTTGCAGCACTGTTCGTGATCTGCTTCATCTTCACCGCAGTTACCAAAATTCTGGACATGATCAAAAAACGCGCCCTCCGCTGGCAGAATGGAGCTGTGAAATAAATGGCTGAGAACAGACATGTAACACTGAAGCTGGAGAAAGTCTCCAAGAGCTTCGCAAAAGTAGAAAATGATACCGTTACCCATGCGCTGAGCGATGTTGACCTGACCATGGAAAGCGGCGAATTCGTATCTCTGGTAGGTCCTTCCGGTTGTGGTAAATCCACCATTCTCCGTCTGGTAGCTGGTCTGATCCAGCCAACCACCGGTAAAGTAACCGTAAACGGCGAAGAAGTTATGGAACCATCCCCAGACCGCGGCATGGTATTCCAGAAACCAACCCTCTTCCCTTGGCTGACTGTTGAGAAAAACATTGCTTTCTCTCTGAAAATGCAGGGCAAACTGAAAGGCAACGAAGACCGCGTGGAAAGAATGCTGAAAACCATCGGTCTGGAATCCTTCCGTCAGGACTACCCAGCACAGCTGTCCGGTGGTATGGCACAGCGTGTAGCGCTGGTTCGTACCCTGATCAACGAGCCTGAGATCCTGACCCTGGACGAACCTCTGGGCGCTCTGGACGCTTTCACCCGTATGAATATGCAGGACGAGATCCTGAGCATCTGGCGTCAGAAAAAACAGCTGGCTCTGATGGTAACCCACGATGTAGACGAAGCAATCTACATGGGTACCCGTGTTATCGTTATGGAAGCAAACCCAGGCCGTATCGTGGCTGACATCAAAATTCCTGATGCTTATCCTCGTGACCGTTCCTCTGCTTCCTTCGTAGAGTACCGTAACGAAATCCTGAACAAGCTGAACTTCGGCGGTAAACATCACGACTAATCTTTGGATTTACCCTTATCCCTAGAAGCGCCGCTTCTCTCCTGCGGCGCTTCCAAATGAGGATCGGTAATTCATCCATGGTTTTCACCTGTGTGGAAGCTGTGGATGAGGTGCTGATCCGCATCTCAACGAAGCATCCTGCTCCCAAGGCGGGATAGACAAAATAAAAAGGAGACGAAAACCCATGAATCTGAAAAAGATCACCAGTGGTCTGATGGCTCTGGCTATGGTAGCTTCTCTGGCAGCTTGCGGTTCTACCGAAAGCACCGAGACCAACACCAACACCGAAACCAACAACACCACTACCGAGTCTACCACTACAGAAGTTGCTGACGATCCAAACCGTCCAGCTGCTGTTTCCAAGGAAGACTGGGAAGCAATGAAAAAAGAGCCTGTATTCGGCAAAGAAATCAACTACCTCTTCAACGGTGGTGCTTGCGTTTCTGCGAAATACCAGGCAGAAGCTCTGGGCTACTATCAGGAATACGGCATCAACGCAAAATTCCTGAAGGGTGGTTCTGTAGTTGATACCGTTGGTACCGGTAAAGCAATGTGGGGTACTGACCACATCGCTACCATGCTGGTTCCAGTAGCAAAAGGCGTTAACATGACCTTCGTTTGCGGCGCACATGTTGGCTGCAAATCCATCTATGTTCCTGCTGATTCCGATATCTACACTGTAGAAGATCTGAAAGGCAAAAAAATTGCTATCCATGACGGCGTAGGCCAGTCTGACCAGAACATCGCATTCCGTCTTCTGGACGAATTCGGTGTTAACCCAACTACCGAAGTTGAATGGCCTGTAATCGAAGACTCTGCTGCAACTGTGGTTGCTATGCAGAACGGTGAAGCTGATGCTACCGTATTCTCCGACTACTTCGTACTGGCTAACTATCCAAACGGTGAAATGAGAAACATCGTTTCCCTGACCTTCACCGAAGAATTCATGGATGAGCCTTGCTGTGTAACCGCTATGAACAACGACTTCATCAAAGAAAACCCTGTTCATGCAAAATATGTTGTAATGGCTATCAAACGCGCTGGCGAATATGCTCGTCTGAACTCTGAAGAAGCTGTTCAGATGATGTTCGACAACAACATGATGACCGGTGAATACAACAACCAGCTGACCTTCTGGAACTCCCTGTACTTCGGTCTGTCTGACGCCTTCACCGAAAGAGCTCTCCGCGAAATCGTTGAAGACTACCTGCGTCTGAAAATGTTCCCTGGCGACATCACCAAAGATACCGTTGATGGTATTATGGAACTGGCTTGGACCCCAGTTTGCCCTGACGAACTGGTTGAAGGCCTGACTGTTGGTGACCCAGTAGAAATCGAAGGCAATGTAGTTCCTGTACAGCAGAAAGACTCCGGCGATACCGTTGCTGCTTCCCAGCACAAAAACTCCTGGGAAGTTGCTGCTACTGACGACTGGGCAGACATGTTCGTTCCAATCAACATGACCGGCCGTGCAGAAGAAATGCTCGACTTCGACCTGACCCCAACCGCAGAAGAAAAAGCTGCAATGGAAAAAGAACCAGCTTACGGTTCTACCGTTATGTACTACATGGCAGACGGTTGTACCTCCGGTCCAACCATGGCTGCTAAACTGGGCTACTATGAAGAAGCTGGCCTGACCACTGACGGCTTCAAAGGCACCTCTTACACCGAAGCACTGGGTACCAACCAGGTACAGGTTGCTGTAGGTCATATCGCTACCATGCTGGTACCTTGCACCAACGGTGTTGACCTGACCTTCGTAGGCGGCGCACACATCGGTTGCAAATCTCTGTATGTTCTGGCTGATTCCGAATACAACACCACTGCTGACCTGAAAGGCCAGGTAGTAGCTGTTCCAAACGGTATCGGTGCTTCCGACTACAACATCACCTGCCTGCTGCTGGATGCTGACGGCATCAGAGGCGTAGCAGACGGTACTGCTGGCATCACTGACGAAGATGTTCGCCTGCTGCAGGTTGCACAGGACGCTTCCATCGCTGCTATGGAACGCGGCGAAATCGCAGCTTGCCTGATGTCCGACTCCTATGCTTACAGCATGGTTAAAGAAGGCAAACTGAAATGCATCCGTTCCCTGCTGGACAACGACATGGCTGACGAACCTTGCTGCGTAATCGCTATGAACGCTACTTGGGTAAAAGAAAACCCAGTTCATGCGAAAAAAGTAGTTCAGGCTGTTCAGAAAGCACATTCCTGGATGCGCTCCAACCCAACCGAAGCTACCCAGTTCATGTATGACGAAGACATGATGTCCGGTGACTTCGATATGAACGTAATGCTGAACAACTCTCTGCAGTTCGGTCTCGAAGAAGACTTCGTATCCGTATCTCTGAAATCCGTTGTTGAGAAATATGTTCGTCTGGGCCTGATCTCCAACGCTGACCTGACTGTTGACCAGATCATGGAAAAAGCTTGGACTCCAGTTCTGAACAAATAA
>JAGALG010000068.1 GCA_017848075.1 Oscillospiraceae bacterium
CCTCAAAGCCCTTGATGCCATTTTCTGCGGACTCGATATACCGGGAATCCGTAAAATACCGGCAGCCCTTCCTGCTGACGATGGCCGCACCCTCGGCAATGTCGAATTCCGCGCCGTAGTAGCGGCTGTAGCGGCTGGTCAGAAGCAGGCCCTGGGTATCGGTAAGCAGGGACAAATATTTTTCAATGTTTTTCATTTTGTGATCCTCCTGTTTCTTGCAAGATAGATAAACGGCAGCTCCGCCACATGGCGCAGCTTCAGCCAGAAATTATGATTGTTGATGGCGGTGACCAAAACAGCGGTCAGACCGCAGCATCTGGCCCCCAGCACATCGGTGAAAATCTGATCGCCGATAATGCACAGCTCTTCCCGTTTCATGTTCAGCGCAGCTGCACAGCGGCGGAAACCACTGGGCAAAGGTTTTTTGCCCTCTGCCAGATAATCCAGACCAAGGATCTTCGCGAAAGGCTCCACACGGGGGCCGTGATTGTTGGAAAGGACGATCATCTGAATGTCATTCTCCCGCATCGTGTCCAGCCAACGAGCTACGCCGTCACTGGGAATAGGATTGTCATGGGTGGTCAGTGTGTTATCGATATCCAGAATCAAACCGTGAATCCCCTGCTCCTGCAGGTACTGGGGACTGATCTCTGTTACACGATGGACCATTTTTTTCGGGAACAGCACTGTGAACGCCTCCTTTTTCAACCGTTTCCACCGAGCAGCTTTCAACAACATTGTTGATAGTTGCCGAGACAATGAAAAAGCGAGCCCCGAAAGGCTCGCCTTGTTTCAATTACAATCTCGCGGAACTTCCCGTGAATTGTCAATGCCTTGTGGTACACAAAGCAGCAGCTAACCCTTTAACACAAACTATTTGAATTTGCGTTTGCGAGCAGCTTCAGATTTCTTTTTGCGTTTAACGGATGGCTTCTCGTAGTGTTCTCTTTTGCGAACTTCATTCAGTACGCCGGAACGAGCGCAAGATCTCTTAAATCTTCTCAGAGCACTATCCAAAGACTCGTTATCTTTTACATGAATTTCTGCCATTTCTTTTCCCTCCTCACGCCTATGGGCAGGAGTATTAAGCTGTAAGTTTTTGCTCACAACTCATAACAGGTGATATTATACACCAAAGGAATATCAGCTGTCAAGGGTTTTATTGCCCTTTTTCAACTTATTTTACCACGATATTGACCAGTTTACCAGGAACAACGATTTCTTTCACGATGTTCTTGCCTTCCATCTCAGCTTTCACAACGGCGTCCGCTTTTGCAGCTGCCAGCAGCTCGTCCTTGGATGCTGCAGTTGGAACCACGATTCTGGATTTGATCTTACCGTTCAGCTGAACCACGATCTCAACGGTGGAGTCGATGCATTTTGCTTCATCATACTCCGGCCATTTTGCCTCGTTGGCCATGCCGCACAGACCATTCTGTTCCCACATTTCTTCCGCAATATGTGGTGCAAATGGCTGTACCAAAGTCAGCAGAGTTGCCATTTCCGCTTTGTTGATGGATTTTACTTCGTAAATATCATTGAGCAGAGACATGAGAGTTGCAATCGCAGTATTGAACTTCATGGTCTCGATATCCTCAGAAACCTTTTTGATGGTTTTATGGAATGGAGTCTCCAGCTCTTTGCTGTAAGCATCGCCTTCCACTACCATATCATTCAGTGCCCACAGGCGATCCAGGAAGCGTTTGCAGCCTTTGATGGAGGAAGTGCTCCATGGCGCGCTCTTCTCGAAGTCGCCGATGAACATTTCGTACAGACGCATGGTATCTGCGCCGTATTCTTTGATGATATCGTCCGGATTTACAACATTGCCTCTGGATTTGGACATCTTCTCGCCGTTCTCACCCAGGATCATGCCGTGGGAGGTGCGTTTTGCGTATGGCTCTTTATTTTTCACCAGGCCCAGATCGTAGAGGAATTTATGCCAGAAGCGGCTGTACAGCAGGTGCAGAGAGGTATGCTCCATACCGCCATTGTACCAGACAACCTGACCCCAGTATTCCAGAGCTTCCGGAGAAGCCAGCGCTTCGCTGTTGTTTGGATCCATGTAGCGCAGGAAGTACCAGGAGGAACCAGCCCACTGTGGCATGGTATCGGTCTCTCTTTGTGCAGGGCCGCCGCAGTGTGGACAGGTGGTGTTCACCCAGTCGGTCATTTTGGACAGTGGAGACTGACCGTCATCGGTCTGCTCAAAGGATTCACACTCCGGCAGAGTCAGAGGCAGTTCGCTTTCGTCCAGAGGTACCCAGCCGCATTTTTCGCAGTAAACCATTGGGATTGGTTCGCCCCAGTATCTCTGACGGGAGAATACCCAGTCACGGAGTTTGAAGTTTACTTTTGGCTCGCCTTTGCCCTGTTCTTTCAGCCAGTCGATGATTTTTACTTTCGCATC
>JAGALG010000069.1 GCA_017848075.1 Oscillospiraceae bacterium
AAATGATCTCACCGATGGTCATACGAGGGTCCAGAGAAGAATATGGATCCTGGAATACCATCTGTGCGCGCTGTCTGAATTCCAGCAGATCTTTACCGTGGAGTTTACTGATGTCTTTGCCGTCGAAGATGATTTCACCAGAGGTTACATCATACAGACGCAGCAGAGTACGGCCACAAGTGGTTTTGCCACAGCCGGACTCACCTACCAGACCCAGAGTTTCACCTTTACGGATGGAGATGTTTACGCCGTCAACAGCCTTCAGAGTGCGTTTGCGGTCAACATTGAAGTATTTACATAAGTTTTTGGCTTCGATTAAGTATTCGCCCATTACTTTCTCCTCCGATCATAGAAAGATTCAACTTTAGGAGCATCTGGGTGCTGCAGCCAGCAAGCAACTTTGTGAGAGCCGTTGCCCAGATCAGTTTCAGCAGGATTCTGCTCTTTGCAGATCTGCATGCAGTATTCGCAGCGAGCTGCGAATGGGCAGTGCTCCAGAGGCAGGAGCAGGTCAGGTGGAGTACCCTGGAGAGCGTACAGTTCCTGTTTGTTCTCAGTTGCCAGAGCAGGAACGGAGCTCAGCAGAGCCCAAGTATATGGATGTTTTGCTTCATTGAAGATTTCTTCGGTGGTACCGCGTTCGATAACCTGACCAGCGTACATAACCTGTACACGGTCAGCAAAGTTTGCGATAACGCCCAGGTCGTGGGTAACCAGAATGATAGCGGTATCCATTTCTTTTTTCAGATCCTGAAGCAGGTCCATGATCTGAGCCTGAATGGTTACGTCCAGTGCGGTAGTTGGTTCGTCAGCGATCAGGATAGCTGGTTCACAAGCCAGTGCCATAGCGATCATAACACGCTGTCTCATACCACCGGACAGCTGATGTGGGTAAGATTCGATGTTCTTTTCTGGAGCAGGGATCTTAACTTTTTTCAGCATATTGAGGGCTTCTGCACGCGCTTCTTCTTTGGTCATGTCGCGGTGCAGCATCAGAACTTCCATGATCTGTTTGCCGACTTTCATGGTCGGGTTCAGAGAAGTCATAGAGTCCTGGAAGATCATGGAGATGTCGTTGCCGCGCAGCTGCTGCAGGCGTTTTTTATCCATTGCCATGATGTCTTCGCCGTTGAATTTCATGGTGGTGCAGTCTTTGATTTCTACGAAAGGTGGTTTCCACAGACGCATCAGCGCTTTTGCAGTTGCGGTTTTACCACAACCGGATTCACCTACGAAAGCCAGAGTTTCACCGCGATACAGGTCGAAATCTACGTGACGAACTGCTTTTACTTCGCCGGCGTAAGTATTGAAGGAAACGCAGAGGTCTTTAACCTCTAAGATTCTCTCTCTATTTTCCATGCTGTTCTCTCCTTCCTTATCTTCTGGATTTCGGGTCAAGCGCATCGCGGAGACCATCGCCCATCAGAGTGAAGCAAAGCATGGTCAGTGCGATCATCAGAACTGGGAATGCCAGCAGATGTGGGTAGAATTTGAAAGTACCCTGTGCGGAAGATGCCAATGCACCCCAAGAGGTTCCAGGAGGCTGAATACCCAGACCCAGGTAGGACAGGAATGCCTCAGAGAAGATGTAGCTTGGGATACTGAAGGTGATGTTTACGATGATGATGGACATGGTGTTCGGAATGAAGTGACGAATAACGATCTTCCAAGGGCTTACACCCAGCAGCTGTGCAGCAAGGGTGAATTCCTGGCTCTTGATTCGGAGCATTTCAGAACGAACGAAACGAGCGGTACCACACCAACCGGTGATGGTCATTGCCAGCAGCAGGGTACCCAAGTTCGAGTCGCCCAATACTACGGACATCAGAATTACTACGATCAGGTAAGGTACAGAGATCAGTACCTCAACGATACGCATCATGATCATATCTACCCAACCGCCGCAGTAAGCAGCGATACCGCCGTAGATACAACCGATGGTCATGGAAACCAGTGCAGCAGTCAGACCGATGGTCAGAGATACACGGCCGCCTTCCCATACACGAACCCATTCGTCACGACCCAGTTTATCAGTACCGAACCAGTGCTCAGCAGATGGTGGAGCATACTGATTGCTTGGGTTGATGGTTTCAGAGTCGAAAGAGCTGAGAATTGGTGCAAATACACACATTGCAACCAGAATTACCAGGATAACCAGAGCTACCATAGCAATTTTGTTCATTTTAAAACGACGCCATGCGTCTTTCCAGAAGTTAATCGGAGGACGGGCAAGAAGATCAGCGGAGTTGTCTTCAATGCCGACAATCGTAAATTTATCTTTAGAAATAGTCTGCATATTGGCCCTCCTTATTTAACTCGAACTCGTGGGTCGATCAGAGTGTAGATGATATCCAGGAGCAGCTGCATTACGATAAACAGGATAGCGTAGAATACAGTAGTACCCAGTACCATGGTGTAGTCGTTGTTATTGATGGAGCTTACATAGTAGAAGCCGATACCTGGAATTGCGAACATACGCTCAGACAGGAATGCACCGGTGAATACGCCTACAACAGAACTTGCAAAGATGGTAACTGCTGGAGTCATAGCGTTTCTCAGTACATGTTTGAGGATGATCTTGGATTCAGACAGGCCTTTTGCTCTTGCGGTCAGAACATAGTCCTGATCCAGAGTATCAAGCATAGATGCTTTTACATAACGAGCATAAGTAGCGATGGTACCGAAGGCACCGATAGAGATTGGCAGAACCATATGCTGCCAGGTACCCCAACCAGATGGAGGCAGCACTTTCAGTACTACACCGAAGATCCACTGGCACAGAGTGATGATTACGAAGGATGGCAAAGTAGTACCCAGAATTGCAATAAACATTACAACATAGTCAGGCCATTTGTTTTTCTGCAGAGCTGCCAGAATACCCATGCAGCAGCCCAGGAAGCAACCGATGATCAGACCGATACCGCCAACCATACCAGAAATTGGAGAAGTTTCAGCAATTGTTTTCATTACAGGACGACCTGCGTAACGCAGAGATTCGCCCAGGTCAAATTCGAGGAATACACCCTTCAGGTAAATCAAGTACTGCTCGAACAGAGGTTTGTCCAGACCATATTTAGCCATGAAAGCCTGTTTGGTCTCTTCTGGCAGTGCTCTTGCCATACCAGCCAGAGGGTCGCCAGGGATGCTACGCATCATGAAGAAGGTTACAGTGATAACAGCTACCAGTGTAACAATCGCAAAGAGTGTGCGCTTAAGGATATATTTTCCCATGAAGGCACTCCTTTCTCAATCAAACATTGTTCCGCTTTTATATCCGCAAGAAGGGCGCGGTCGAGGCCGCGCCCTTCTTATAAGGAAAAACAGGAGAAAATTATGCGCGAGCGCCAGTGTTCATACCCTGATAGCCGCCGTTAGAGAATGCCAGAGTAGCATAGCCCTGAACATAGTTTCTGTAGAAGCTATTAGAGGATGGGAACAGAATTGGGTTTACAACGCAATCTTCCAGCAGCAGGATTCTTTCTGCTTCTGCGTACATTTCCATACGTTTGTCAGCATCCATGGTCTGGAATGCTTCTTTAACCAGCTCGTCGTATTCGGTGTTAACCCATTTGGTCTGGATAGCATCGATGTCGGAGCAGAACAGGGACAGCATATCGTATGGATCGTTGTAGTAAGCACCCCAACCCATGTAACCGATCTGGTAGTTACCAGTGTTCAGGTTGGAAGAGAAGATACCCCATTCGCTGAAGTCGATCTTCAGGTTTACGCCCAGAGCTTCACCGTAGATCTGCTGCAGGAATTCGCCCAGGGTACGGAACCAGTCATCGGTACCAGCCAGGGAGAAGGTGATGTCCAGAGTAGAAGGATCGTTGCCCAGACCCAGCTCTTCCATACCTTTCAGCAGGTAGTCTTTAGCGGTCATGCCAGCAGCGTCAGCTTCGTCGTACATTGCCTGCATCAGGTCACCAGCGTATTCACGGTAGTTAACACCACCAACGGACATGGACATTGGGATCCAGCCGGTAGCTGCGTTGGAACGGCCGCCGAAGTTTACTTCGTTGAACAGCTGACGTTCGGTTGCCATGTTGAATGCTTTACGGATGTTAGCATTCTGGAACAGAGCGTCCTGAGTGTTGTAGAATGCGTAGTTGGTGTTGGAGCCCATGGTTTTTACATAGTCAACATCTTCCATAGCGGTGAATTTTGCAACCCACTCAGCAGTGGAGGTACCAACATAGTCGATCTGGTTCGCTTCGAACATGGTGTAAGCAGTGTTGGAGTCGCCCAGAATGTGTACAGTTACGTTTTCGATCTGAACTGCATCAGCGTTCCAGTAGCCGTCACGTTTGGACAGGGTGATGGAAGAGTTGTGAGTCCAAGAATCGAAGTTGTAAGCACCGTTGGTCAGAACCATGCTTGGTTCGGTACCGTACAGTTCACCGTACTGTTCTACTGCATCTTTACGGATTGGGTAGTAAACAGAACCGCAGCACATATCCAAGTAGGATGGAACTGGGTGAGACAGGGTGATTTCCAGAGTTTTGTCATCCAGAGCTTTTACGCCCAGGGTGTCGAGGGAAGCGCCGTCACGAACTTCGTAGTAACCAGCGATTGGTTCCAGGAAGTATTCGTTTGGACAACCGGTAGCTGGGTCAGCGGATCTCTGCAGAGAGTACACATAGTCATGTGCAGTTACAGGCTGGCCGTCAGACCAGGTGTTGTCGCCCAGATGGAAGGTCCATACAGTAGCGTCGTCGTTGGATTCCCAAGTAGCAGCGTCGCCTGGTTCGATAACATAGTTACCGTCTTCAGTTTCGCCCATGCGTACCAGCGGCTCCATGACATTGTTAACAACGCCAGCAGAGTAAGAGTCAGAGATACGGGAGATGTCCATAGAGGTTGGGTCTGCGGACATGTAGGTGTTGTAATACTGAGCAGCAGCAGTGGTGGTGCTTTCAGTATTGTTTCCGGTAGATTCGGTGTTGGTGTTGGTTTCTTCGGAGCTACCGCAAGCAGCCATAGAAGCAACCATCATTGCAGCCAGAATCAGTGCAAGAAACTTTTTCATA
>JAGALG010000070.1 GCA_017848075.1 Oscillospiraceae bacterium
CTGATGGGAAACGCTGTGGTAGTAGTAGTCATGAACGGTATCGCCGTCCTGCAGCAGACCCAGCTTTGGCAGTTCCTGCTCATAGAATGCGATGACCATGTCGTTGAGCTGACGGAGAGTCATGCCCGGACGAGCGGATTCGATGATCAGATCCTGAGCGGCCAGAACCACATTGTACAGATCCTTCTGACGCTGGGTGAATTTGCCGTTGGCCGGGAAGGTACGGGAAATATCAGCGCAGTAGTGATGATAGGTGCTGCCCAGGTCGATGAGGATCAGATCGCCGTCGTTGATAATCTGGTTGTTTTCCTCATAGTGGAGGGTGGTTGCACGAACGCCGGCAGCGCAGATGGTGTGGAAGGCGTGGCCGGTGATGCCCTGTTTTGCCAGCGCGAAGTCGAAGGCGCCGGCCAGTTCACACTCGTTCATTCCTGGACGCACATGGCTCCACATGGCTTCGATAGCCACACGGGTGTGCTCCTGAGCCACTTTCATCTGTTCGATTTCGGACTGGGATTTGATGATGCGGCCTTCCACGAACTGCCGGTACAGATCGTCGATGGCAACAGCAGGGTAGTCCTGCTGTACTTTGTGAGCCAGCTTGTGAGCCGGGGTGTCGTCCTGGTCAGGAGTGTGCTTCCACAGATCCAGACCAACGGTCACAACGCCGTCGCAGCCGCGCATCATGCGGATAAAGGTGTGCAGAGCAGCAGGGAAGTCCTCCACAAAGCGGATGGTCTCCACGCCGGAAACAGCGCTTGCTTCTGCAGGCAGCATACGGCCGCCTACCCATTTTGCCTGAGTTTCGTCAAATGGTTCGATGTAAAGCTCCTCGGAAACGGTATCGCCGGTCTTTTTCAGAACCAGGATCATGTTTTCGCGGTCGATGTTGGTGAGCCAGTAGAAGTTGCGGTCCACATGGAAGCCGTGAGCGCCATCAGCGGAGGTGCGTGGCGCACGACCGGAGTAGATGACAGCAATATAAGGCGCAGCTTTGTCTGCCAGCAGGGCAGCGCGGCGCTGACGCAGTTCATCGGAAGTAGTGTACATGAGAATCAGCTCCTTATGTAAAATTAGTGGGGTTTTCCATTCCAAGGACAGTGTAGCACATTTTCCCGGGAAGTGCAATGAGGATCCTTAGTCTTCCGTGATGACAAAGAGGTCGTTGGGGCTGCAGTTCAGCAGCAGACACAGGGTTTCAATGTTCTCGTATCGGATGGATTTGGTTTGGTTGTTGACCATTTTGCTAAAGTTCTGATAGCTCATGCCCAGCTGTTTGTAGAGCCAGTATTTGGTTTTTCCCTGTTCTTCCAACAGACGCAAAACATCTAATTTAATCATAAGATATTCCCCCATAAGTTATCTTTTTATGAGATCGTATCTTAGTTTTCCTCTTGACATATAGACTTTTAAATTAGATAATGAAAACAAAAGAGGGATTCGCCCCGCATTCTTTACTCGTGAGCCGTAGGGCGTGTTCATGGCCAAAAGGGTTCGAACGCGCCGCCCTTCGTCACTCTCATCAAACCATCGGTGAGGGATTCGCTTTTCTGCGGAAAACAGCGAAAAGAGAGAGAGGGAATCGCCCCGCTGTGACCGGCGTTCTTATTTTCTGCTTTTCCAAGTTTCGTGTCCCGAAAGCCTCCCCTGTGTAAGGGGAGGTGCCACGGCTCAGCCGTGGCGGAGGGGTTGAC
>JAGALG010000071.1 GCA_017848075.1 Oscillospiraceae bacterium
ATATGCGGAAGAAATGATTACAAACGAGATAGCTCCAATTGCTCAGGAAGAGGTCATTGAACCAGTTGCTCCCGTACAGGAAGAGAGCGTGGAAGCAAAGGCTGATGATACTTTAGTTCTGGATTTCTCTGGCATGAATGAAACAGAGGCTGCTCCAGCGCCTGCACAGCCAGCGATGAGCTTCTCTGAGATCCCAACCCCATCCTCTGAAAATACCAGCTCCAAATTTGGACAGCTGAAGTTTGGCGAAGGCTTCGATGTTGAGCGTGACGAGAAAAAAGGCGGCATGTTCGGTCGAAAAAAACATCGCTAATTGACATAGACTTTGATAGTTAGGAGAGAATACAAATGGCTCAGGATTATAACAAGACACTGAATCTTGTTCAGACTGATTTTAATATGAGAGCCGCTTTGCCTCAGCGCGAACCTGGTATGGTTGCAAAATGGCAGGAAGACGACCTCTATAACAAAATGATCAAAAACAACGAGGGTAAACCACTGTATGTTCTGCATGACGGCCCTCCATATGCAAATGGTGATATCCATCTGGGTACCGCTCTGAATAAAATTCTGAAGGACTTCATTGTTCGTCAGAAAAATATGAGCGGCTTCAAGGCTCCATATGTTCCGGGCTGGGATACTCACGGTCTGCCAATCGAGCTGAAAGCCCGCAAAAAAGCTGGTGTGTCCAGCAACATTTCTGCTGTTGAGCTGAGAAAAATCTGTGCGGAATATGCACTGCACTATGTACAGACTCAGAGACAGCAGTTCGAGCGTCTGGGCGTGCTGGGTGACTTTGATAACCCATATCTGACTCTGAAACCAGAGTTTGAAGCAAAACAGATCGAAGTATTCGGTAAAATGGCTACTAACGGCTATATTTACAAGGGTCTGAAACCAGTTTACTGGTGTCCGGAATGTCAGACTGCACTGGCTGAAGCTGAGATCGAATACGAAGAAGACCCATGCTTCTCCATCTATGTAAAATTTGATGTAAAAGACGATAAAGGTAAACTGGCAGCTCTGGGTGCAGATCTGTCCAAAACCTATTTCGTAATTTGGACCACTACTACCTGGACTCTGCCTGGAAATATGGCAATTTGCGTTGGTCCAGAATATGAGTACTGCGTAGTAAAAGCAAATGGCGAATACTATGTCATGGCACGCGAACTGGTTGACGCCACCATGAAAGCTGCAGATATCGCAGAATATGAGATCATTGGTTCCATTCAGGGTAAAGAACTGGAATACATGGTTTGCCAGCATCCATTCATGGATCGTGATTCTCTGGTTATCGTTGGTGACCATGTTACCCTCGATAGCGGTACTGGCTGCGTTCATACTGCTCCTGGTCATGGTACCGAGGACTTTGAAGTTTGTGTCAATGGTTATCCGGAAATCAAGATCATCGTTCCAGTTG
The DNA here is from genome assembly GCA_017848075.1 of Oscillospiraceae bacterium. Taxonomy (GTDB): domain Bacteria; phylum Bacillota; class Clostridia; order Oscillospirales; family Ruminococcaceae; genus Negativibacillus. The sequence goes on from JAGALG010000071.1 coordinate 1,421, forward strand.
ATGCAAAAGGCAATCTGACTGAAGCTGCCGGCAAATTTGCAGGCCTTTCCACTGATGATGCCAACAAAGCAATTGCTGCTGATCTGACTGAGACCGGCCATATGTTTGCTGTTGAAAAAATTGTTC
>JAGALG010000072.1 GCA_017848075.1 Oscillospiraceae bacterium
AAACCATTATTCACTATTTGTCAATAGCTTAAAGCGAAAAAGTTTAAAAAATGCAGGGAAAGGATGGACAAATTGCAAAAATGTTGTAAGAATTCCATGAAATGCGTTGTTTTTCTTGGAGACGAACGATATAATGAAAAAAAGAAGGCATCGGGAGGGCAAAAGATGGCTTGGTATCGTCGAAAAACACCGTTGGAGCGGGAATGGGAGCTGCTGCTGAAAAAGGAAAGTGCCTATCTGAAAAAGCGCACGGAGAAAAAAGAGAGTTTCCTTTCTGCGAAATTGGCAGAGAAAGTTCCTGCAAATTTGCAGAATACACTGGATGCTGCTTTTGCGAAAGCGTTTGAACTGATCTTCCGTAAGGGTACCGGCATCATTGAAAAGACCTACGGAGAGAAAAAACGACGCAGCGATTATCGAATCCGTGAGTACAGCGATTTGCAAAAGCAGAACCGAAAAAGTCTTCGTGCTTTTGGAAAAGCAGCTCAATCGGCAGGTACCGGCAATATTCTGCTGTCCGGTGCAGCCGGTGTAGGAATGGGACTGATGGGCGTGGGTATTCCGGACATTCCTGTATTTACCGCTCTGCTGCTGAAAAATATTTATGAAATTGCCCTGAGCTTTGGCTATGGCCATCGCAGTGAACGAGAGCAGATTTTTATTCTCCTGCTGATCGAGGGTGCTCTGTCCTGTGGCGAGGACTGCGAAGCGATTGATGCGCGGATCAACACATTGATCCAGCAAAGAGCTGTGCCGGAAGGGTACGATTGTGAGGAGCAGATCCGCAAAAGTGCCAAGGCTTTATCTCGGGAATTGCTGACCATGAAATTCCTGCAGGGAATTCCGCTTGTAGGAGTGGTAGGTGGTGCTTTTGATGCAAAGGTCATGGCACAAATCGGAGATTATGCCAAACTGAAATATCAGCGCCGTTTACTGCTGAGAAAAATGGATTAAGAAAGAAAAAGGAACTGTCAGCGACAGTTCCTTTTTTGCTGCTTCTTATTTCTGATTTTTACGGAAACCGAAGAAGCTCAAAACAGCAGCGGAGAGAGTTGCCATGGAAGCAGCCAGACTGACAGGCAGCTGAGCCGCACCGGTGTTTGGGTTTGGCTTAGTGGAAACAGAGCCGGAGCCATTGTTATTGCTGCCGACAGTGTCATCGCAGTTTACTACAGTGCCGTTTGGGATTTCTTTGTCGGTAATAACAAAGCGGCCGAAGTATTTGGTTTTAAAGGAGAGAGTCTGTTCTTCTTCGTTGTAGCTTGCGTAGACCTTATTCAGTTTGCCGTTGTAGTAGCTGTACAGGTAGAGATTGTCAAAGCTCTCTGCTGCATCGGATACATCGATGGTGAGCGTACCGGTGAAGTCAAAGGCTGGGCCAGCCGGGAAGTTCAGGAACTGGAAGTCCTGATCTTCAAACTGAGTCAGGATCTCCTTGATTGGCTTTTCGTCGTGGATCAGGTTGACAGAATCCTGTTCCGTCACACGAACCTCATAAGCCCAGCGACCGTTGGTCAGGATCACTTTCTCGCCTTTTGCAAGGCGGTCGATCTTTTCAAACTGTTCAGCGGTAATGACAGGAGTGTTATTGTCCAAGTAGATGTACTGGCCGTTTTCAACACCAGCAATGGTTTCTTCGGAGAGACGACCATAACCTACAGAGAAGTTCAGATCCAGACTATGGACAACAGCACCGGTGGTCTTTTTTACCAGCTTCAACTGTCCGTTGTAGTCGGTGATTTTGCTTGGATAGCCGCTGAGCGTGTTGACCTGCAGAGCGTAGCCGTTGTCATCCTCCACAACCTTGATGGAGCGTACTGCGGAACGGCCATCTTTGGTTTCGACACGCAGACGAGTTTCCTCCAGATGAGCATCGGTCAGCGGAACCGGATTGCCGTTTGCATCGCTAATCAGGATTGGGAAGCGAAGGCTCTGGTTGGGAGTCAGCAGGCCGGAAAGAGGAAGACCGCTTTCGCTGTCTGCGGCCAGAGAAAGACCGGCAGTCTGTGGAGCGGATTCTTCTGCGTTTTCCTCAAGCAGGATGCTTTCATTGTTGAGAATTTCTGAATTTTCATTGATGGCAAAGGCGTTCAAGTTCATGGAGAGAACGCAAAGCAGTGCCAATACAAAGGATACGGATTTTTTCATGGATATTTCCTCCTAAAAAGAATAAGCTGTTTGTTGGCCCCACTGTCGGGGTACGAGCTTATTATAGCGGCACCGCATCCAAGATTCAAGCGGATTTTGTTACCAATTTGTAATCTATGACTTTAATAAAATGGCTTAAAACAAGGAAAAATTCGAGATGGAAAGAAATATTCCACTTTTATGCTTTTACAAAAGTTACAATTTGTAATTATTTTGTTCTGATGG
>JAGALG010000001.1 GCA_017848075.1 Oscillospiraceae bacterium
CAAAAGCAACACCAATCGCCATGCCCTCCGGAATATTATGGAGCGTAACCGCCAAAATCAACAAAAAGCTGCGTTTTTTAGAAGCTTCCAGCCAGTTTTTACTACGGCTCATCCAGCAATCAGCAAATAAAATAAAGAAACCACCTGCTGCAAATCCCAAGGCTGGAAGTTGCCAACCGCCGCTTCGTTCAATAGCTGGAGCCAAAAGAGACCAAAAACTGGCTGCAATCATCACTCCGGCACCAAAACCCATAAATAAATTCAAAATCCTTTCATTGACCTTACGGAATAAAAAAACGGCTGCCGCTCCGCAAGCTGTTACCAGCCAGGTGAAGATCGTACACAAAGCCGTTCCCGTAAGAGGATCGATCCCTGATATCCATTCCATCGTCACCACTCCTTATTCTGTTTTTAATCATCATATGAAATTTTGAAAAAAAGTTTCAAAAAAATGTTGACAAAACGAACAGGCCGTGGTATATTAATAAAGCTGATTCAAACAGAATATGCGCTTGTAGCTCAGCTGGATAGAGTGACTGGCTACGAACCAGTAGGTCGGGGGTTCGAGTCCCTCCAAGCGCGCCAAAAACGGAAGCGAAAAATCGCTACCGTTTTTATTTTTCTCCAACATCTTGACGAAGTGACCGACTGGCATTACAATGATACATAGAAACTCTCTTAGGAAAGAAGGACAGAAAAATGATAGTACGCATTCCAAAACACCGTGAATTCGTTATCACCATCGATGAAAAAGAAACCCGTCAGGAAGAATGCTGGGATAAACTGCAGCAGATCGTGACCGACTATGAAAAAGAAGGCAAATCTGTTTACACCCCAACCTTCATTGAAGACAATGAAGAAAAGGTAAAAGAACTGCAGAAAGAATACAGCTTCACCTACACCATCGAGCTGAAATAAGACAGAAAAAGCCCTCCGCTTCGGCGGAGGGCTTTCTTTTTTCAAATTGAGAACAAAAGATAACGACCACAGAATCTTTCACCTTCTGTGGTCGTTATCTTGCGCTTTCAATCTGTAATTTCATTTTCTTTGATCCACCTTTCATATTATATTTTATCTATTATTTTCTTAATAGATAATTTACTCTTCCTTCTTTATTCTTTGCTTTTAATTTTTATTCTCTTTTTAATATATTCTTTGATATATTCAGAATTAAATTTAAAAACTGTTCTTACTTATTTTTTTGGACTCACCGCTTTATATTAGATTTTTCTTTTTATGATTATTCCCTGTACATTGCTGTAATCCTCATTCATTTCCTGCTGATTCTTTCCCAAGATACTGATTTCAGTTCATTTCATTTAGTTTATAATCGACTTACACATCTTTTATACTTTTATGAATGTCAGCTTTATGTTTGTGGAATTATCATTTTTAGAAATTTCCTATTCCATTGGTGTATACCTCAAAATAGTTTTTATTTACAACTTCCAATGATTTCAGATTTTTTCGAATCTATGTAAATCCATCAGATAATAACTTGAAGTTAAGTCCTTAATTTTTGTTTTTATTTTTCGATATTCAATTGTAGACGGTCGTTCAGTTTAGATACTTTTATTTTTCTTGGACGATTCATTTGAAAGATTGATAAAACCTTCTTTACGATTTTTCAACTTCATTTTTTTGATCCGGACTGTCTTACCGTTTTGATCCTGCTTTCTGGTTAACCAGTGCAGGTACTAAATGTTTTGGTTCTTCGCCGATCACTGGCCTCACCCTTTCTGCTTCTGATTTGTTATTACCTTTAGTTGTTGTCTTAATTATAGCGGATGTTTTTGATATTGTCAATAGTTTTTTTCAACATTTTTAAAAAATTCTGTATTCTTTTACCCGGAAGCATTTTTCTGTTGACTTCTCTCCTCAAATGATTTAAGATAAACCCAGAGACAATAACACATAGAAACGGAGTGATTCCCTTGGCAAACGCTTTTGGTAATGACATCCTCACTCTCATGGATGAAAATGGCGTTGAGCACACCTTTGAGGTGTTGGACGAATATGATGACGGCGAAAAACGCTACCTGGCTCTGAGCCCGGTTTACGAAGATCCAACAGAAAGTCTGGCCGACAGCGGCGATCTGGTGATTATGCAGGTCGCAGAAGAAGATGGTGAAGAGTTCCTGGAAACCATCGAAGATGACGATGAACTGGATGCAATCGCTGATATCTTCATGAAACGACTGGAAGATCTTTACGACTTTGAAGAGGACGACGAGGAAGAATAATCAACCTTTGTCCTGACATACTATCCTCTGGAGGTTCAACCCTCCGAGACAACACAAAATAAATGGAAATCCTGCTGTGTTCGATCAAGTGCAGTTTTTTATGATCCAACACTTACGAATCGGGAGTACATCTCCGCTGACGGATTGCAGACCTCCCGCCCTTGGGCGGACGAAGGGAGCGTGAAAGCAGTGGGTTGTGCGTACCCACCCTGTCACACGACGGGTTTTAATCGCTGTGCGACGGCATGGTGGGATTTCTCTTTGTGTGTATCCCCAGCCCTTCGGGGCTTTTTCTTTTGATTTTCTTTGCAATAGGAGGTACTGCCATGTCCTGGTTGGAGCGCACTGCCCTTCTCCTCGGAGAGGCCACGATGGAAAAACTGAAAAACAGCACAGTCGCTATTATTGGTTTGGGCGGCGTTGGCGGCTCTGCTGCAGAGGCAATTTGCCGCATGGGTGTTGGTACATTGATTTTGGTAGACAGTGATACGGTGGATGATACAAACCGCAATCGCCAGCTGTTTGCTACTGCAGATACCGTAGGCATGGACAAAATTGATGCTGCCGCGCAGCGTCTGCGTGCTATTGACCCTCATGTGAATCTGATTCTAAAAAAAGAATTTTACTTACCGGAAAACAGCGACTTTCTTTTTGATTTACAGCCGGATCTGATTTTGGATGCCATTGATACCGTCACTGCCAAGCTTCATTTAGCCAAATGCTGTAAGGAAAAGAACATTCCTTTGGTATGCTGTTTGGGAACAGGCAATCGTGTTGATCCCTCTCAGCTGCGCTGGGGCGATGTAACTCAAACTGCTGGCTGCGGCTGTCCTTTGGCAAAAGTCATGCGCCGGGAACTGAAAAAAAGAGAAGTGACTCGCCAGATGGTTATCTATTCTGTGGAAGAACCCCACAAAGCCATTGTTGGCGAATCTGAGCACGGTCGTCATAGTCCGGCCAGCTGTGCCTTTGTTCCTCCTGCTGCCGGTTGCCTGCTGGCCAGTGTCGGTATCCGTCTTCTGCTGGAAAAAGAAGGCCTGACCTTATAAATACAGAAAAACTCCTCCGGGATGCCGGGGGAGTTTTTTATACATAAAACCTCTGTAACTGCCAATCATAAACAGTATTACACGTTGGAGGTGCCGCTTATGTTTACTGCTTTTCTTCCAGGTCTGATCAATGGCCTTTTGGGAACCGGCGGTGGTATTCTTGCCGTCAGTCTGCTAAAAAAGCAAGGTGCTGCTCCTCAGGAAGCCCATGCGACCGCGGTTGCTTTGATGCTTCCTCTCAGTTTGATCAGTCTTTCCATCTTCATTTTTCGAGAGGGCAGTGATTTTTGGACTTACTGGCCCTTCCTCTTTCCTGCTATCGCAGGCTCTGTGCTGGGTTCTCGCCTTCTGCGTCGGATCTCCGCGCAGAAGCTTCGGCTGCTTTTTGCCTTGTTGATCCTGTACAGTTCCTGGCGTATCCTCTGCTCATAGGAGGCTTTATGGAATTTAATCTTCATTCTCTTTTGCTGGTTTTCCTTGCCTCTGTCTTAGGCAGCATGGGTTTAGGCGGCGGCAGTCTGCTGCTGCTTTATCTCATGTTGTTTACTGATCTGCCTCAAGCAGAAGCGCAGGCTATTAATTTGTTTTTATTCCTTCCCACTGCTGCTGTTGCCATTCTTCTCCATAAGAAAAATGGTCTGCTG
>JAGALG010000073.1 GCA_017848075.1 Oscillospiraceae bacterium
AGTTTGCGAAGCTGTATGAGGACTGGTCGGACGGTCGTATCACGGAGTACAACTTCAACATGATGTCTCAGAAATATCAGACCGAGCAGCAGGAGCTTGTCGAGAAGATCGAAAGGCTGACTGCCGAGCTTGAATCTGAAAAGCAAACAACTGTCGATGCGGAAACTTGGATTTCACTTCTCAAACAGTATACCAACCCCACCGAACTGACAGCGGAGCTTCTGAATACGCTGATTGAAAAGATCGTCATTCACGAAGCTACCACAGAGGACGGGGTGCGTGAGCAGAATATTGACATCTACTACCGCTTAATCGGCAAAATTGAGTAAAAACAAGGATATGGGTGCCTATGCAAGTAGGCGTAGGCACTCATACATAACCAATATCTTTAAGTGCGGGAAGCAGGAGTGTATTTGCCGCCAGCAGAAATGTTATTATCCATGAGTGAGCTGTTTCATGTCAGTATCAACGAGCTGCTCAGTGGACAGAGATTAAATCAGGAAGAATATGTAAGCGCTGCCGAGGAAAATTTAAGGCAAAGCATCAAAGCAAGCAGTTTTACTTTGAAGGAAAAAATAGAATTTTATAAGAGAAAATGGCTGAAAGAACATATTGCATCCATGTGTTGCTGTGCTGTGGGGATTATCGCAGTTTTTGCAGCAGGTGTTCTTTCAAAACAAGCCCTGCTTATAGCGAGCGCTATGTTGTTGTTTGTTGCAGGACATGCTTGGAGAAATAATACGATGATGGCGTATGTTGAACGAAATGCCTTTGATGGAACGAAAAACAATCATTGAAAATCCAAATGGATCCAATAACGATAAAAGCCAAGCCGCATTTTGCGGCTTGGCTTTTACTATTACAGATCCTTGACAATGGTTACTTTTTTACAAACTGCCTTTCACTTTTTCCAAAGCACCCTTTTCCAGTCGGCTGACCTGAGCCTGAGAAATGCCGATTTCCTTTGCTACCTCCATCTGAGTTTTTCCACGAAGAAAGCGCAGGGACAAAATTCGTTTTTCCCGATCTCCCAGCCCTTGAATGGCCTCTCGGATCGAGAGCTCGTCCAGCCAGTCCATATCGCTGCCGCTGTCCCGTACCTGATCCAGCACATAAATCGTATCACCGCCATCGGAATAGACCGGCTCGTAGAGGGAAACCGGGTCCACAATGGCCTCCAGCGCCAGCACCACATCCTCCCGGCGGCAGTCCATAAGGGCGGCGATCTCCTCGATGGTCGGTTCCCGATGATGCTGATTAATGAACTGTTCCTTGGCCTGCATGGCCCGATAGGCGGTATCCCGCATGGAACGACTGACCCGGATAGCATTGTTGTCCCGCAAATAGCGGCGAATCTCGCCGATGATCATGGGGACACCATAGGTGGAAAAGCGCACATTCAGATTGGGATCAAAGTTATCAATGGCCTTGATCAGGCCAATGCAGCCTACCTGAAACAGATCATCCAGATTTTCGCCTCGATTGGTGAACTTTTGGATTACACTGAGCACCAGCCGCAGATTGCCGTTGATCATCTCCTGTCGGGCGGATCGATCTCCTTCCTTACAGCGCCGCAGCAGAGCCGTCTTCTGCTCCTCGTTGAGGATGGGCAGCTTAGAGGTATCCACGCCACAGATCTCCACTTTATTGAAATGCACAAGCATCACTTCCTCACTTATCTTGGTAGAAAAAGTATGGGCAGGGAAGTGAATTTCATGCAGTGAGGAAAGAAATGGCTGTAATACAAAAATAAGAGCCGCAACCCACCACGGCTGCGGCTCTTATTTTATAAAATTAAAAAGGAGGCAAAAGTTATTTGGTGGCTCCGCATTTGCGCCAGCCGATCACAGCAGCGCCCAAAGCACCGGCATACTGAGAATGTGGGCTGGTTACCACAGGAAGACCCACATAACCTTCCAGAGTTTTGCGGAAGATCTCAAAGTTTGCCAGACCGCCGGTGAAGAAGATCTTACCGTACAGGTTCAGGCGTTTTGCAAAGAAGGAGGTGCGGCGGCAGATGGAGTTGATGATACCCAAAGCAATATCACCTTTGTCTGCACCCTCAGCCAGCAGGCTGACGATCTCTGTCTCTGCGAATACAGTGCACATGCTGGTGATGTTGGCAGGAGTCTTGCCAACCACAAAGTTATCAATATTCTGGAGATCTTCGCCCAGAATACGCATCATCACTTCAATAAAGCGGCCGGTACCGGCAGCACATTTATCATTCATAAGGAAGTCTACGACATTCAGATTATTGTCCAGCAAAATGGCTTTGCTGTCCTGACCGCCGATATCCACGATTGCGCGGATTTCCGGATCAAGGAAGCCGGCACCCTGCGCGTGGCAGGTGATCTCGGTTACTTTTTTGTCAGCCCGATCCAGCAGCTCACGGCCGTAACCGGTGGCAACAGTGTAGACCACATCGTCGCAGTACAGCTGATCGTAGACATAGTTAATACTCTGTTTTGGGGAAGCAGAAGTTGGAACGATGAGAGATTTTACGATTTTTTCACCATCGAACAGTACGCCTTTGGTTGTGGTAGAGCCGGAGTCAATACCTAAAGTTAACATGGGATTCATCCTTTACTATAAGATAAGGGAATTACAGCATTTCAATGAAAGCAGCGCAGCGGGTGTTCAGCTGGCCGATATCAGAAGTGGAGTAATCGGTTTCAATAGCCATATATGGGATACCGCGTTCGGTAACAAATTTCTTGATGGAGTAAGATTCCACATTATAAGTGTGGCAAGCCTGCAGAACCACTTCGACAACGGCATCGATCTTGTACTCTTCCAGAAGACGACCCATCAGGTTCAGACGGTTGTTGTCCGGAGTCATAACAGAGCAGCCGATGTTCAGATAGCGGTCAGCGATAGCCTGGTAGATGTCCTCGGCATCCTCGTTGATCAGCTCATCAACGGATTTTGCACCGCCGCAGTTTTCGTAGCAAACAACATTGGCGCCGTTATCTTCGATGGCTTTGACAACCTTCATGGCACCACCGCCGATTGGGCAGCCGGTAACCAGAATACGAGGTTTTTTACTGATTGGACGAGCGCCTTCTTCGTATTCCTTCAGCAGGCGGTCGGTGAGGGCGTCCACTTCTTTGATGGCTTCCCAGCGGTTGAATTTGAAGTTGGAGCCGTAAAGTACGCTAAAGAGATTGAAGCCTGCCATTGGAGGTGGGTCCAGTTTCATCAGTTCGTAGAAGCGGCGGAGGGAGAGGCGATTTTTGTTCATCAGTTTTACCTGCTCGCGCAGTTTTTCTTCTGTGATCTCAACGCCGAATTTTTCCTCCAGCTTTTCTTTCAGAGCAACAACTTCTTCTCTCCACAGCTTACGGCCCATGAGAGACTGACGGTTTGGCAGCTCCATGGTGTAAACATCTTTCATTGCGCCCAGCATTTCGTACATTTTCTTTTTACCATCACAGGTGGTTTCACCGACGATCAGGTCAGCGAAATAGAAGTAAGGACATTTCTGGGTTTTTGCAAAACCGTAGCTGGACTTGATCAGTGGGCAGAGGTTGCGGGGCAGATCCTGTTCCGCATCCGGAATGGTTTCATCAGAGGTGGAGCAAAGGCTGACAGGAACAGCGCCGGCGGCCATGATGACCTCGGTAGGGGTATAAGTACAGAAAGTACCAACAAAAGGAATATTTTTTTCTTTCATTTCAAATGCAGCCATAAAGGAGTTTCTGCGCTGTTCACTGAATTCTTCATAAATATCAGGAAGAGTTTTGATCAGTTCCATTATTAAAGCATCCACCTTTCATATCATTGCTTCCAGTTCATACCGGTACAAAATAATGATAGCACAGGATTAAAAAAAGTAAATGAAAGTCGAACAAAAGCGACGATTGATAATTTCTATATTTTTTTAAAAAACCATAGGTTTTTGGAATATGGGAAAGAGGGAGGTGAATCAAAGAAAGCACTTGAAAAACAGAAGAGCCTGTACTATGATGGAGAAAACAAGTGTGTAAAAAGGAGAGTTTTTATGGCAGACCTGATGAAATACATGTCCGCAGAGACAACAAAATGCGCGGTAGCCGCGGCCAACTGGGAAGAGGCTGTCCGTGCGGCCGGTCAGCTGCTGCTGGAGGCCGGAGCCATTGAGGAAAGCTATATCCAGCGCTGTGTCGATACTGTTCAAACGGAGGGCCCCTACATGGTTCTGACCAAAGGCATCGCTTTGGCTCATACCCGTCCGGGTGCCGATGTTCATAAGGAGGCTTTAAGCCTGATCTCTCTGGAGACTCCGGTGGAGTTTGGCCACAAAGACAACGATCCGGTGAAGCTGGTGTTCCTGTTGGCTGCCCTGACGGACAACAGCCACATTGGTGCGCTGATGGAGTTGGCACAGAAGCTGTCGGAGGAGGGTGTGAAAGAGACACTTCCGACCATTACAGATAGCGAACAGCTGTACCGTTTCCTGATCAAATAGCAGAGAGCGCTACCTTATAAACGATAGAAAAACAAAGAAAAGCCACCGAAAAGTATATTTTCGGTGGCTTTTTTTCTAAGGAATGGTATTTTCCGGGAAAAATCATATTTCCCCGGAAATTTTCTGCTAAAACGACGAGAAATCAAGAAAAAAATCAGAAAAAAAGACCGAAAAAATCGTGCAAACCGAACGATAAACTATTGCTTTTTTCTATTAAGAAGGGTATAATTTATGTTACAAGGGTGAAAAGTGGTCAAAAGGGGTGAATTTCCCCAAACTTTACCCTGAAATGGACGGAAAAACGGGGGTGGCGAGATGCAGCTGACAGGTGAATATCAGCACAGCCTTGACGCAAAAGGCCGCTTCAATTTCGCCGCAAAGCTTCGTGAGATCCTGGGCGACCGCTTTATGGTCAGCAAGGGCCTGGGCGATGACTGTTTAGCCGTTTATTCCATGGAGGAATGGGAAAAGCTCTCGGAAAAAGTGACCAAGCTCCCCATTGCAAGGGCAAAACGCCTGCAGCGTTTCCTCTTCTCCGGTGCTGTTTTGGCAGAGCCGGACAAACAGGGCCGTATTCTTCTCCCTCAGAATCTGAGAGACTATGCCGGATTGACCAAAGATATCGTTGTCATCGGTGTTGGTGACCGGGCAGAGATCTGGGATCGGGCGAAGTGGGAACAGAATGTTTCTGAAATGACTGCCGAACTGATCGAAGAAGATATGTACGGACTGGATTTTTAATTTGATTATACTTCATTTTTCATAAGATGGAAAGGAGGGACTTGTCATGGATTTTGAACATGTTTCTGTGCTGCTGAACGAATGTATCGACAATTTGAACATTAAGCCGGACGGCATCTATGTGGACGGCACAGCCGGTGGTGCGGGACATTCCCGTGAAATCGCCAAACGCCTGACAACAGGCCGTCTGATCGCCATTGACAAGGACCCGGATGCCATCAAAACCGCAACCGAGCGCCTGAGCCCTTATCCTTGCGCGCAGGTAGTTCGCGGTGACTTCAAGGATATTCCGAACATTCTGGATAATCTGGGCATCTCCAAAGTGGATGGTATTCTGCTGGATCTGGGCGTTTCTTCCCATCAGCTGGATACAGCGGAGAGAGGTTTCTCCTATCATGCGGAAGCCAAACTGGATATGCGTATGAGTCAGGAAGGACTCAGCGCCTATGATGTGGTGAATACCTATTCTCAGGAAGATCTGACTCGTATTCTGCGGGACTATTCCGAAGAAAAGTTCGCTTCCAAGATCGCCTGGTTCATCGTGAAGGAGAGAGAAAACGCTCCAATCGAAACCACCGGTCAGCTGGTGGATATTATCAAAAGTGCGATTCCGGCGGCAGCCAGACGGGACGGTGGCCATCCGGCCAAACGAACCTTTCAGGCAATCCGCATTGAAGTAAACAACGAACTTGGCGTATTGCGCCAGTGTATCTCTGACAGCTTTGACCGCTTGGCAGAGGGCGGCAGATTCTGCATTATCACCTTCCATTCTTTGGAGGACCGCATCACCAAGCAGATGTTCGCAGAATTTACCAAAGGCTGCACCTGCCCACCGGAATTCCCGGTCTGTGTGTGCGGTAAGAAACCAAGGGCCAAACTGGTCAGCAGAAAACCGATCGAGCCTTCCAAAGAAGAGCTGGAACG
>JAGALG010000074.1 GCA_017848075.1 Oscillospiraceae bacterium
GGAGTGTCAAATTCCAGCCTATTTTTTTGTGCATTATTCCAGGTTGATTTATTCCAAAAAATAGGTATAATAACAGTAACAACACAGCAACACCACAGAAACAAAACAGGCGAAAGCCGGAAAGGAAACAGACATGACATTCGAAAACCTCGCCAATTTGGTGGCAGATGAGTTTAGACGCACGATGGCAGAAGAAGGTTTTGAAACTTTTTCTGAAATGAAAAAATGCTACATGTGGGACGCAAACGACATAAAAGAAGAAGTCAGCACCATTGTTGATGAGATTTCAAATAAGGCATGGGAAGCGACTCACAACACGAGCGAAACGGCCTTTGTCGCCGATGATTATAGCTTCGTGCAAATTGGAATCTTTGATGAAATGAGCTGGAGAGAATTCAAGAAGCTGGTTTTCGGTTTTCTAAAATGAAACATCGGCCGGCAACATCGACCCACCCCAAAAAGGAGAAAATCATGAAACTCTACGAAACCCAGCTGATGATTCAGAAGGCAGGCAGAGAGCCTGCACGCCTCGGCTTTTTGGATGTCCTGGCCGACAGCGAGCAGGAGGCCCTGGACATTGCCAAGGCAGAAGGTCTCAAGGCCTACGAGAGCAGCTGCGCATTGATTGGCCGCCGCAACGAAACGACCCGCATTTGGGCTGAGCTTGTAAGCCAGCCCACCACCTGAAAGGAAATTGATATGAACACAAACGAAGTATTTTTCGACAGCAACAATCCCAAACTGCTGCGAAATCTCATGAAGGAACACGGCGACTCCACATTTCCCTTTTACGGAAAAAATGACGAAGGGGAAGACATTGAGATCCATATCTGCAAAACAAACATTATCTTCAAAACATATCAAGCAAACGGCTGGGTGAGAGCGAACCACTTTGATGAAGATGGTTTGCCTGCCGGGGAAATGTTCGAGGGAAGATGGAAATAACCAAGCGCCTGTCCTACCGGGCAAACGGGGAGAAAGGAGATAACACAATGAGCAACACCGAAATGAACCGTCAGATCGTCCAGGAGGGCCTGGATCGCAAGCAGACCTCCCGCCGGCAGAGAATGTCCGACGCTGCCCACGACGCCGCTGAGCGCAAGCTCCGGGTCACAATCAACCAACATGCCCAGGAGCGCCAAACAGAAAAGGAGGCCGCTGAGGCGGACGAGCGGCGCCAGGAAGAGCGCCGGATCCAAAGCGAGGCGAACAGAGCCCAGGCGGAAGCAGACAGAGCCCAGGAGGACAAGGATGTTGAAAAGACGCTCCGGCTCACTGCCCGGTTATTCGGCAGCCTGCTCTACGCTGTCCTGGTGACCTTCGGCTACCACCAAGAAACCATCAGCGCAGGTGTGGCGCTCACCGCCATCGGCCTGGCCGCCATTTACTGCGTCGTGGTCTTTGTCAATCACACCGTCCGGATCAACCGAGAAGGAGGTCAGCATGAGCGAGTACATGGCAGTGTATAAGTGCCAACTGTGCGGGGAGATGCAGAGAATCCCCCAAGCTGTTAAGGGATCCACCGAAGACATCGAGCATCTGCTGGCAAAGACCATCTTCTATCAAAAAGAGTTCGGATCCCGACCCGATTTAGTCCAGCTGATGGAAAAGATGCCCCACAGATGCAAAGATGGCAGCCTGGGCGTTTCCCTTTTCGTAGGCTTCAAGAAAGCGCAGTAATAGAGAGCCCAGCGCACCTGGGCTCTTTTTTGTGCAATATCCCAAATTGAAACACCGCAAGAATCCAGTATAATAACAGTATAAATACAGATTAAACACAGAATAAAAACAGGAGGAAAACAGAATGATGCACTATGTAGAAATCATCCCCATTAACAATCTGCATCCCCACCCCGACAACCCCCGAAAGGACCTGGGCGACCTGACCGAGCTGGCAGAGAGTATCAAGGTCAACGGTGTGCTGCAGAACCTGATTGTCTCCCCCAGGTGGAGCAAGGAAAAGAACTGCCTCGACGGATACCGTATCATCGTCGGCCACCGGCGACACGCTGCTGCGAAGCTGGCAGGCCTTGAGGATTTGCCCTGTATCGTGGCCTGCATGACCCCCCAGGAGGAGTTCAGGGCCATGATGATGGAGAATGTACAGCGTGAGAATCTGACCGCATACGAGGAGGCAGAGGGCTTCCAGACGATGCTGGACATGGGCGAAAGCGTAAAGCAGGTCGCACAAACGACCGGCTTCTCTGAAACCACCATCCGCCGGAGAGCAAAGCTGCTGGATTTGGACAGGGAGAAGTTCCACAAGGCAGCGGAGCGCGGTGCCACCATGACCGACTACCTGAAGCTGAACGAAATCAAGGATCCGGTGCTGCGGAATACGGTACTGGACACCATCGGCACTCCCGACTTCAACCAAACCTTCCGTGCAGCCATGACCCAGCAAAAGAATATGGAATGGCTGCAGACCATCATTGAATCCCTGCGAGATGCTGACTGGTGCGAGGAAATCACCGCCCAGCAGCGCGACGATATGAAAGATGTGCTGGTCACCTTCCAATACAACTACAACCCCCACAACAAGCGAGAGTTCACAAAGCCCGGTGACACCGGCAAGCTGAAATGGTTCTTCTTCGTAGGCCGTGAGCAGGTGGATATGTACCGGCAGATTGACCCCAACAAAAAGGAAAAGCCCGATACCTCCATTGCAGATCAGAAACGGCTGGAGGTAGCTGCGAAAATCGACGACCTCATGGCGGAATGCGAGGAGCAGGAGCAGGAGTTCCGTGGTCTGCGCGAATCCTTCATCACCGAGTTCGACCAATGGAACACCTACCGGGAGGAGATCCTGGCTTTTGCCGTGAAGGCATGGCTGCACCGGGATGTGTCCAGCTATGAATACTCCTCCAAGGTGGATCGTGAGGAGCTGGCTGGCCTGCTGGGCATCGAATACGACACGAAGGCAAACAAGCTGGACGAAAAGGCCCTGGAGCAGCGGCTGCGTGTGAATCCTGAGCAGGTGCTGCTGTGTGTGGCCTATCTGCTGCTGGAGGACGGCAAGCGCGGCTGGTCCATCAAGTGCTACGAAAATGTAGTGAAGACCTCCCGGCCAATCCACAGAAACGATAAGCAGCTGGAGCTGCTGTATGACTGCCTGCGGAGCCTGGGCTACGACTGGAGCACTGAGGAGCAGCGAGCCTTCGGCGGCTTGCTTCCCCAGTATCAGCTGGCAAAGCGGCTGATCGAGGAGTACGAGGAGGAACGACATGGCTAAGAAGAAAAAGAGCAAGGCCCGTGGTATCATGGGCCGCTCCGATATCCCCTATGCCCAGCGGATTGCCATGCAGCACCAAAGCGACATTGTAGTGAACCGTGACCATGCCGCCAAGATTGCCATGTACAGCCTCAGCGCAGCGATGCACGAAGAGGCGGGCATCGGCTACAAGCGGCTGGTCCGATTCTCCTACCGCCACAAGGAATGGATAGACGATTTTTACGAGGATCCCGATGTAGGCATGGCTCACGTAAAGCGCCGGCTGGAACAGATGGGAATGCCCATATCCGGCGAGTTCTACTCCATCGAGGTGAAGGGACAATCCAAGCGGGAGAAGGACATCAACAACAATCGAGTTCAGGCTATGCAGATTGCGCTGATCTGCGGCACCGTCGCCATGAACGACGAGTTCGGCTTCGGCCCGGAGCGACAGTTCAGGATCTCCGAAAAGGCAAAAGAGTATGTCAAAAAGGGCGAGAAATTCCTGCTGGAGAAGATGGAGGAAATCGGCTTCCTGATCGTTGACGGCGAAGCAAAAGCCTGCATCGACGAGAACGGGAACGCCGTTTCCACAAAGAAAATGAAGGGAGCAACAACGAGACCTATCCTATTCAACACCGACATGGTCAAGGCCATCCAGGACGGCAGAAAGACCGTCACCCGACGAATTGTAAAAAATGCGCCCAACAACGTATATGCCGGAAGATGTGTACTGGGAGCTGGACTGTTTGACGAAGCAACCCACATGCGCGTTGTGGAGTCACCCATCAAAATCGGCGACATCCTGTATGTGCGGGAGACCTGGCGTGTGAACTCAGCGAGCAACCCACCCAGCAGATGCAATATCGGATACAAGGCCGGTGGAGATGCCACATTTGACGAAATCATCGCGCTCCCGACGGCCAAGGGAGAATGGAAACCCTCCATCCACATGCCAAAGAAAGCCGCCCGGATTTTCCTCCGGGTGAAAGATGTGCGGGCAGAGCGGCTGCAGGACATCACAGAAGACGATGCCAAAGCCGAGGGCATCAAAATGGTCACAGAATGGCCCGATGCAGGATACTTCGACTACAAAGAAAAACACGAAGATGGGCGAGTATGGAGCTCTGCCCGTGAGTGTTTCCGGTGGGGCCTATGGAATAGCACCATCAAGCCCGCAGACATGCCAACCTACGGATGGGACGCCAACCCCTGGGTGTGGGTGATTGAGTTCGAGAAAATCAGCAAAGGAGAAGCTATGAGGGAGGAAACCAATGAAAGATAAGTACACATACATGGTGTCGTATTTCCACAAGAACGGAGTAGGGCAACAGACCATTACCGCGAAGAAAAAAATACGCAGCGTTTCAGATCTCCGGCTCATCGAGGCCTTTATCGCAAGAGATGGAACAGAGGATGTAATCATCACGAATTTCATCCTGCTGGATACGAAGTGGGGCGTTTGGGAGTGGCTCGTTTCCATCGGTGAGCTGGTCATGCTGGTGCTCTGCATTTTGGCTATAATCGCTTCGTTTTTTGGATAAGGAGGAACCGACATGCTGAAATGCAACATCAAGAAGGGCGTCACGGTCAGGGTGAAAGCCTCCGGCACCGCCCAGGACCTCATGGTGGAGACCTGCGCTCTGATCCAGGTCGTCTACCGAGATATCAAGAAGCAGAACCCGGAGGCAGCCAAGGGATATAAGAACCAGCTGCTTGTTATGCTGCTGGATGCAGACAGCCCCGTATGGAA
>JAGALG010000075.1 GCA_017848075.1 Oscillospiraceae bacterium
CCCAGCTTGCCTCGCTGTGCTCCCCGTGAGGGATCATGCGGCTGCACAGCAAAACCTGTTTTTTCTGCAGCTGTGCCGTGATCAGGCCAAAGTTTTTGTGCATGCCCTTGCGTTTTTTCATTTCATTTTCGCCGTAGTCCATGTAGATAACGGTATCCGGCTTCATGGCGGAGTTGTGAATCAGCTCACACAGGCCCTGCGGATCCACCCACAGAGAGGGAGACAAGGCCGCCGCTTTGCCGTAGACTTCGTTATACTCCGCTGCGGCATACAGAGCCATCAATCCACCCATGGAGCTGCCGGCAATAAAGGTATGGCGACGATCCGGCAGCGTGCGGAAGTTCTCGTCAATAAAGGGCTTCAGCTCGCCTGCCATCCAGTCCATGGTGATCCTGCCCCGACCTTCCACAAAGCCAAAGTGCTCATCTTCAAAGGTGAAGGGCGAATATTCGGACAGTCTGCCGTTGTTTGGGTCATGGCTGCACTCCACCGCCACAATAATCAACTGGCTGCGGGTTTTGTCCATGTACTGCTTCAGCCCCCAGCTTTTGCCGTAGGTGGCGTCGGAGTCAAAGAACAGATTGTGTCCGTCAAACATATAAAGAACCGGATAGCGCGGTTTGCTGCGCCAGCGGTAGGAATCGGGAAGGTAGACATAGACCCTCCGCTCCTGTTCACCTGTCAGTTGGGGAATGGTGATATTCCATTTCTTGATCATAAGTTCCTCCTTCAAGACAAGCGGTTTCCATCTATTAAATATAACACGAAAGGTTATGGAACGCAAGGGTCGCAGAGGTCAGCTACCCTTTTATGGGGAAAACGAAACGATCCCCCGAAGCATCATTCTTCGGGGGATCTCATTATTTGCACCAGTATTTGATCTGTGGCTGCGGATAGTCTGCACCAAAGGTCTCCACTTCCACTTTTTCCATGTACTCGTCCTGTAGCGGCTGATGGACTTTGGCAGCGCCCATACCTTCCGGGAAGACCTCTTGGGTCTCTACCTGCTCCAGACGCTCCACTTCCTCGTAGCCCCCGATCACTTTGCCGAAGGCAGCATATTTGCCCTGCAGTCTCTCCCCGGCTTCATCGGACAGGGTGATGAAAAATTCGCAGCCGTGAGCCTCTTTTGCTCCGTCGCCGGCCATGGCAACAACGCCCTTCTCGAATTTCAGGCCGTTTTCCACGCCGTTGGCAGCGAATTCGCCCTCCAGCATAAAGTCGCAGCGCTTGTCATCAAAGAAGCAGTAGGACGGCTGCAGCACAAAGCCCGGTACGATTCGTTTGATCAGGCGATGCTCATACATCTTCTCACGGGCAGCCCAAAGAAAGCTGTTGACGGTGTTGGGCGCGTATTCCGGGTACAGCTCCACGGTGATTACGCCTTTGGCGGTATGGATTTTGGCAATGGGATGTTTCATGGCTTTCTTCCTCCTGATGAACGAAACTTTTTTCTTATTATACAACATTCTGCTCAAGAAAGGAAGTCGGGCCTGTTCCCCGATTTTCACGGAGGTATTTCCTTTATCGGCAAAATATGCTATGATGTGGGTAATGTGTTTTATAGGAGGATTTACTATGCCATCTTTACGAACTCGATCTGTCGACATGGTCAATGGTCCTTTGCTGCCAAGCATCTGGGCTTTTTCCGTACCGCTGATGCTGACCAACCTGCTGCAAATGCTGTTCAATGCCGCCGATACTGTTGTGGTGGGCCGCTTTGCCGGACAGCAGGCTTTGGCTGCCGTTGGTGCCACCGGCTCTCTCTGTTTCCTGCTGGTCGCCCTGTTTAACGGCCTCAGCGTGGGCAGTAATGTGCTGATCGCCCGCTATCTGGGCGCCGGTGACCACGACAAAATCGAAAAATCCGTCCACACTTCCATGACCATGGCTATGGTCAGCGGTCTTTTCCTTACGGTTGTGGGCTACTTCGCATCCCGCCCTATGCTGCAGCTGATGGCTA